>CAVEIY010000006.1:0-33050 GCA_963615825.1 Flexilinea sp. | reverse complement strand
ACCGTACCTGTCCCATCGCCGCTTCCGTCTCATCCGGACCAAAGAACGAACCGCCGTATGTCAGGAATGCCAGTCCCTTTCGATCCTCGCCACGGTTGGCATGCTCCCAGCCGGCGCCCTCCCGGTAGAAGATTCCCGCATCCGGTCCATGGAGCGCCAGGAGCTTACTGAGCTGGGGCATAGGCTGTCCGCCAATGAGTCCAGAGCCAATGCAAATAAAATCATAATCTTCAAAATACACCTGCTTTTCCGACAGTTTCTTTCCCTCCGCCTTATAAAGGTCCACCTCAAATCCATAGATCCTGAATATCTCTTCAAAGGCATGGGCAATCTTCTCGGTATTGCCGGACATAGAGGCGTATAGAATCAGTGCTTTTTTCATGATGCTTCTCTCCTTAAATTCCGCTTCTGCCTGCATAACGGGTATAGGCATCCTGAACGATTCCAACCACTTCGTCCACGCCCATGGAGGCAATGGTTTCGCAGTAGGCGTCATATTCGCTCAGGGGTACATCGCCGGTGATAAATTTCAGGGTGTATTCCGAAACATAGGTGTTGATGTCGGAATCCAGAGTTGCAAACCGTTCGCTTTCCTCGGTGGTCATGGTGAGATAGTCGAGATTGACAATGGCGTACACGTCCTCTGCTGCTTCATTGATCTTCTGATCGGCAGTCCAGACCTCTACAACGCCCTCCACCGTGTCGCTGAGGGTGCCCTTCTCTGCATCAGGGTCAAACAGCGTGCAGTAGTTGACACAGTAGAGCATTTTCATGCCGTCGGTGGAATAGCCGTCGGGATTGTGGAGAATCAGATCGGTATACTGGGGCACGCCGCTGTCGTCCAGCTCATAGCTTTCTCCCTCAATGCCATAGGTACACAGCCGGGAACCCACATCGCTGTACCAGAAATTGCACCACTTTGCCGCCAGCTGAGCCTTGGGTCCATTGGTCACGGAGAAAATGGACTGCAGCTCGCTGGAAACCGTATGGGAGGGAATGGCCTCGTCTGCATTTCGATGGATATTCACAATACCCTGAAGGTCATAATCCGGGTCGGTGGTCCGTCCGGTTTCGATGTAGTTGTCAATATAATCGGCCTGAGCAGGGAAGATGCCGCTGTTGCCGGTGGTAACCACGCTGGTGAAGGTGGAGAAGGGACCGTTCATCTCAAAGGATACGAAGTCGCCGGAGATAATTCCCTCCTGATACCACTGGTGCATCGTCTCCAGATAATCCCGAAATTCCTTGCTGGCGGGTCCAAAGGTTACGGTGCCGTCAGGATTTGCACAGAACGTATCGTTATAGCCGCCCATGGTGGAGATAAACGCCGCCGTCCAGGCAGAGGTCAGACTGTTATAGGTACCGGAGGAACCCAACGCCAGGGGCATCTGGGGATGGAACTGATCCCGGAAGGCCGCCAGCACATCGTGCCACTGCTCCACCGTCACCGGCGCATCCATCTCTACCTTTTCCAGCCAGTCTTTCCGGATAACCCAGCCCTCATAGACTCGACCCTCGTGCTCAGCAATCTTATAAAACGCGCCCAGCTCGCCGTCGTCGGTGGTAATCTTCTGGGCAATGTCGGGGTTTTGCTCCAGGAAATCCCGATAGATGGGCGCATCGTCCAGATAATCCCGAAGATCCACAATAATTCCCTCGGAAATCGCCTTGGCTGCACTGCCATAGTTCCCAAGGAAGTTGTAAATTACATCGCAATAGTCTCCGGCGGCAATCATCAGGTTAAAGCTCTCGCCCTCGGTCATATCGGAAACCTCGGTAAAGTCCACATGAATGCCGGTCATCTCCTCTGCCGTTTGAATGCTCTTGCACTCAGCATAGGAGCTTAGAGGCGCATCCCCGGCAAAGTTGGTGCGGGTCCACACGGTCAATGTCTCCGGTGCATCCACCAAAGGCAGCTCCACCGAGCGATCCAATGTCTCAATCTGCGGCGCATTTTCCGCAACCGAAGCCTCTTCTGCGCTCTCCGCCGAGTCTGCCGTCTGTTCCGGCTCCGTAATCGGCGCTTCCTGCACCACCGACGGAGTCGTGGTTTCCGCCTCCGTGGCGGATGCGCCCGAGGTAGCTGTACTGCCGCAGGCCGTCAGCAGGCAAAGGGTCAATACTGCTGCACATAGTCGTTTCATAGCAATTCTCCTTCATGTTTTATTGTTACAGGCGGAGCTTCCGCCCGTAAGTCGTCCAAATACTTTGACTTCGCACCTTGCGGATTCGTAAGAGTGTGGGTATAATGAATGCAGTCTAACAAGGGAGTGATTCTATGCCGACCGAACACACCATGCCGGACGCCGGTATCCCCCGCTATCTGGACCTTTTATTTGAACGCTCCGACAAACTGCCGGAAAGCTACTTCGTCAGCATGGAAATAGACGGAATGTATCTGGGGGAGGGCGGCTTTGTGGTGATGCTGCTGGAGCCATCTATGGGCGCCTCAGCACCGGAATATCTGGACACCTGCCAACGTCTGGTCCGTCAGCTGCACCAGCATCTCCGACGGTTTGCCATCCACTATATCGACGTGCAGCATGGTCGGGTTGCCTGCCTATTGGCCTTTCCCCGGCTGGAAAAGCGCACCGCCGAGGCCGCCGACACCCTCGCGCAGCTGCACACCATTGCCGACAATTTCTGCGCGGAGTTTTCCGAGCAGGAGCAGACCAATCTGCTCTGGGTCATCAGCAATATGGAGTTCGGCACCGGCGGCATTCGCACCGCCTATAGCGAGGTTTGCGACTTCTTGCAGTATCAGGCCTTTATGGGGAATCACCGGGGCGTTTGGGTGCTGTTTGACGCGGAGGGGGCCACCCAGTCCCAGATGGACGAAAATCTCTTTCTCAGCGACAGCGCCGAAAAAGTATCCCGTCTGCTGTGTTCCGGCAACCAGGAGGATGCCCTGGCCCAGCTTTCCATGGCCGTGGACTATTGCATCCGCGCAGTGCCCTGCTTTTTCCCGATGATGCGCATGCGGCTGCTGACCCTGTTTGACCATCTGATTCTCGCCATTCTTCGGGAAAACCATGTGCTGCGGAGCTTTCTCCAGCAGCAGAATATCCTCACCGAGCTGTTAATGGCCCCCACCGAGCAGGCACTGCAGGCGCAAATCCATGGGTTCTGGACCGATCTGATCGGACACATAGCAGTTCTGGAGGCACAGCCGGGGATTCGTTGGGTTTCCCGGGTGGACGAATACATCACGGAGATGAGCGTGGACCCCAACCTCAGCGTTTCCCAAATTGCCCTGCACTTTCAGCTGCCGCAGCCTACGCTGTCCGGGCGATATAAGCAGTATGCTGGGAAAAATATCACCGACCAGATTCATGCGGTGCGAATTCGCCACGCCCGGCAGCTGCTGCAATCCTCGGGAACCACACTTTCCGATATTGCCCAGCAGGTGGGCTATGGCAGCCTTGCCACCATGAATCGCGCTTTCCGAAAATATGAGGGCATTGCCCCCAGTCAGCTTCGCTAGTTCTATTGTATGGCGCTGCTCAGACAAGGGCAATTCCCAAGATATTGCCGTATCCATTCGATCATTTGCGTGGTTTTCCATTTTTCTTCGGAAATTTTATGACATTCGTTCTGTTTTTCTGTGGATTATCTGTCATAGATCATGTATTTCATTTCATAAAATTCGATTGGATCGACTCATTCCGGCGTCTATTCTGCAATATTTCGTAAAAACCGCCAATCAATCGTCATATCTGATTAGAACCAGCGATTTTATATGGACGATTCCGTTTATTTCTGTCAGGAAGGAGGAAACAGTATGCTGTTCGGCCCCAATATCAGCCCTGAGCGTCAAAAACTGCGGCTGATTCAGTTGATTTCCCAGGATACCCCCTCCACCCCCTGTGCGGATGGGCAGCGATTTTGTGTGCTTCTGCTTGATACGCCGGGATGCACAGAGCGGCAGCAGGCCCAGCTGGAACAGCAAATGGATCTGACCCTGGCGCAGTTGGACCTCTCTGGAATTTCCGTCTATTATAGCGGCGAACTGGTGGTACTGGTGCAGTCACCGGATGGACAGAAGTCCATTCGGCTGCTGCTGGCCCAAATCACCCCACCCGATGCCTATGTCGTCTCCCCGGAGGTCACCGGCGAAAGTCTGATTCCCCGCGCCTATCGCATCGCCCAAACCGAACTGCGACAGCGACTGTTCCGAAAGCAGCGTCCGGCTATCTTCCTCTCCCAGGAGGACCCCAGCAGCGAAGCGCCCCTTTCCGCCCAGAGCAAGGATGCGGAGCGGCGGCTATTTCTCAAGCTGGTAAACCTGGACTTTGACAGCGCCGCCATCTGTGCGCAGGAGCTATTTTGTACTCTGGGCACAGCGGGCAGCAATGATATCGGACTGATGAAGCTACGACTGTTCTGTCTATTGGAAAACGCCGCCTGGTTCCTGGCCTTCCGCTCCGGAAAGGACCAGTGTATGTCCGACGTTACGCCCCATTATTTAGGGGACTTTCTCGGAGCGGACAATATCGACGAGCTTCTCTCCCACACCACCGCCTTCATTCGGTTGCTGGAACGGGAGTTTTCCCCCTCTGACAGCAGTGCGTCTCAGTGGATGAACCGCATTCTGGCCTATATCAGCGACCACTATATGGAATCGCGGCTCACCGTAACCGCCATTGCCCATCACTTTGGCCTTCACCCCCAACAGCTCTCCCGGGATTTTGGGCGGCTGGTGGGAACTTCGCCCTCTGCCTATCTCATGGACATTCGCCTGGACCGGGCCAAGCAGCTTTTGCGGGATACCGGTCTGAGCAACGAGGAGATTGCCGCCCATGTGGGCTTCGGCAGCCCACGGCGGCTCTATCGCGCCCTCCAAAACTCCGACGGCGTTACCCCTGGGCAATACAGAAAGCAGCAGCGCTCCGCATTGGAAGATGCCGAATAGTCCTCAGCTGTTTCAAGGTGTCATACTTTGTTTTGAAATGACATTGTTGTAACCATAGAAATCCCGTACACTGGTCTTAGCAAATTACTTGCTAAGACCAATTTTTGCCCATATTGGCAGGAACGGAGGAACTATGAAACGAAAAAGACTTGCGGCAGCCTGTCTGGCCCTGACTATGCTCATGGGCTGCCTGACCGCCTGTGGCGGAACCGACACTTCCGCCGCACAAAGCACCGCATCCACCCCGGCTGAGGAAGTCATCGCTTCCGCCCCGGCAGCCACGCCCATCCCCGCAGCGGAGGCGCAAGACAGCCAGACAGAGCCGGCATCCGCAGCACCGGAAGCACCTGCACCCGAGGCCGGCATACCGGATCCCAACGCCAAAGCCAGCGAGCTGGCCAGCTACACAGAAAAAGGCTATGACCTCCCGCTGTTTGACGAACCCCTGGAGCTGAGCTATTGGATTCCCATCGAGCATGATCTGGCCAATCTGGTGTCCAGCTATGCGGATATGGAGAGCTACCAGTGGATTCAGGAGAATCTGGGGGTCAGCATCGACTGGAACCAGTGCTCTGTAGAAGCCAAAAGCGACCAGTTCAATCTGATGGTCGCAGGAGGCGATTACTGCGACCTCATCGACGGCGTATTTGAGCTGTATTCCGGCGGCGACGATGCAGCCATTGAAGATGATGTGATTCTGTCCCTGGATGATTACATCTACGACTACATGCCCTTCTATACCTCTTATTTTGTCAACGACGATCTCCGAAAGGCCGTGCTCACCGATGCCGGTCATTATGGCTCCATCTATCAGATGCGGGCAGAAAAATCCGCCTCGCTGACCAATGGTCCCGTGGTTCGTCTGGACTGGCTGAAGGAATGCGGTCTGCCCTATGACCAGGACAATCTGCCGGAAACCATCGACGACTGGCATGAGATTCTCACCGCCTTCCACGACAAATACGGCGCAGTTACCATTTGGGACCCCACCGGCGTGGAATATATCGGCGCCTGGGGCATTTATGCCTCCATGCCCGGCGGTCAGGGACCCATGGCCAGCAATCTGGCAGACGGCTTCTACTATGACCAAAACGGCGAAATCTGCTATGGTCCCACCGCGGACCGGTTCCGGGACTATATTGAAACCATCTCCCAGTGGTATGCCGAGGGTCTGATTGATCCCGACTTCATCACCAGCGGTGACCGGAACTACGAAACCACCATGTTTACCTCGGACCGCACCGGCCTTTGGGGCGCCAGCAACCTTCAGGAGATCATGGTGAATGTGCCGGATATCGAAAACATCCTTATGGCAATCCCCAATCCCATCATCGACGAGAATTCCTATGTCTACGGCGGCTTCAGCAGCTACACCATGAACAGCGCCACCGCCGTTTCCACCCAGTGCAGCGATGTGGAGCGTGCGCTGATCTTCCTGGATTGGTTCTTCACCCCCGCAGGCAGCCGCATGGGCACCTACGGCATGGAGGATATCACCTACACTCTGACTGACGACGGCCAGTGCCAGCTCACCGACTTTGTGACCAATAACCCCGACGGTCTCAGCGATAAGGTTGCCATTTGCCTGTACTCCACCTTTGGCGCTTACCTCTACGACCCCAGCTTTGACAACCTGGGCATGACCCCCACCAAAGAAGCCTTCTATGAGGTTTGGAAGAGCAACTGGGATCCCGAAAACTGCGTCATCGAAAACGCCGCCTTCACCTCCGAGGAAGCCGCCGAGCAGACCTCCATTCTGGCGGAAATCGGCACCTATGGCGGCACCGTATTCCTGGAGTGGATCACCGGCGTTCGCACGTTGGATGATGCAAGCTGGCAGGAATATGTTGACACCTGCAACCAGCTGGGGGCTGAGCGTGCCCTGGAGCTGGAGAAGACCGCAGTGGAGCGCTATAACAGCATCTAACCGCCCGTGAAAGAAAGGAACATTCCATGCATCCCTACAGCCATATTCTATCCCCCATTCAGGTGGGAAACCTGCTGCTGCCCACCCGGCTGACCTCGTCCGCAGGGGCGCACTACAGTCAGGAGCTGCCCAATCGAGCGCTGAACGGCGCTTCCGTGATCTACATCTCCCATATCATGCTGAAAACCAGTTTGCTTGCCTCGGTGGCAAATCCCAACGGCGTAGACGGCCCCGGCGGCCCCAGAATGTCCGATAAAGAGCGCAAAGAATTCGACGCGATTCTCGCCTGCCTGGAGAAGATTCACAATCTCGGCTCCTATGCCATCACCATGCCCATGGGAAATATGCCCCGACGCCCCGGAGAGCACGGCGGTCCTGGCGGTCCCGGCGGCCCAGATGGTCCAGACGGTCCCGGGGGGCCGCCCATGGACAATCGCGCCCCAGGCGCTGGCCCGGAATCCGAGGGCGGCGGCGATATGCGCTATGACCCCAACGACCCCGAAAAGCAGCTCTATGCCGAGCGGGAAGGGGTCATGGGCCACGACATCGGTTGGATTTCCGAGGAAGGTATCTGGGACTACATCAATTCCACTGTGGAAAACGCCATCAATCTCAAGCTGTTTGGCTTCGATATGCTCAGCGTCCACTGTGCCTATCACAATAACATTGCCGACGAGTTCTGGTCCACCAAATGCAACCATCGCACGGACCAGTGGGGCGGCAGTCGGGAAAACCGTGCCCGGCTGATTCTCACCCTATTTGAAAAGCTTCGGACGGCCTTGGGTCCGGATTTTCCCCTGGAGATCATTCTCACCGCGGAGGGCATCGGACACAAATATGAGGACACCCTGTGGCTCATTGAGCAGTTGGGCAAAAATGTCGACGTGGTACACATCCGCACGGATTATAAGGATACTCAGCATCCCATCGGCTACACCGTCACCCGTGAAATACCATCCCCCAATCTGGAAATCACCCGCCGCCTCAAGCACGATCTGGTGGCTCGGGGAATTGACACGCTCATTCAGGTTTCCGCCGGATTCTGCAACCCCGACCTGATGGAGAAAACTCTGGCAGACGGAGACGCCGACCTGATTGCCATTCATCGCTTCTGGCATGCAGACCCGGAATTCCTCAAAAAGATTCAGGAAGGCCGGGGAGAGGACGTGGTTCCCTGCGTCAAATGCAACCGCTGCGGCAAATGCCCGGTCAATCCCGCCGAGGTATTCGACGACGCCACCCGCGCCCGGATCATCCAGCCGGTGACCCGGAAAAAGAAGGTTGCCGTGGTAGGCGGCGGTCCCGGCGGTATGTATGCGGCAATGCTGCTGGCGGATCGCGGCCACCAGGTGACCCTCTATGAGCAGAAGGAAAAGCTGGGCGGTCAGCTGTGCCATGCAGATATGGTGGATTTCAAGTGGCCCATGGCGGACTACATTGCCTGGCTGGAACGGCAGCTCCGGAAGCGGGAAACCGTCACCCTGCGGCTGGGCACCCATATCACCCCCGCAGAATTGGCCCAGGAGGGCTATGACGACGCCGTGATCGCCATTGGTCCCCGGTTCCGCAGTCTGCATATTCCCGGCTTGACCCCGGAGAACTCCTGCCATGTGCTGGAGGCCTATGAGCGTGCCGATACGCTGCCGGAGCATGTTGCAGTCATCGGCGGCAGCGAAACCGGCACAGAAATCGGTATTTATCTGGCGAAAAAGGGTCATCTGGTCAATGTTATGACCCGACAAGGCATGCTTTGCCCAGAAACACCCCACTCTCACTACGTCATTATGATTATGGATTACTTCAAATCCATCCCCACGTTTTCCTATACCACGTTCGTAAGGCAGTACCTATCCTATGACGGCAGCATGCTCCACTATCTTGCCAAGGATGGCAGCGAGCATACCGTGCAAGCGGACTATGTGGTAGTCTGCGCAGGCTCCACGCCCATGCAGCAGGCAGCTATGGAATTTGCAGGCTGCGCCGGACAGGTTCACTACATCGGCGACTGCGTAACCCAGGGCAATGTCCACGATGCAACTCTGGCCGCCTGGCGTACTGCAAATCAGATTTAACGGAAGGAGATAGATTGCATGAAAGGCATTTATATCATTGAAAATCCCACAAAGGAAGCGCTGAAACCTGCTGGAGGTCCCCCTCTGATGGGCGGCCCCGCCGGTGGTCCTCCCGCTGGCGGTCCTCCTGCTGGTGGTCCTCCTGCCGGTGGTCCTCCTGCTGGTGGTCCTCCTGCCGGTGGTCCCCCTCCGATGGGCGGCCCTATGGCAGCAACCCTCACCCTAAAATGGGACGGAACAACCGCCCTTTGGACTAACGAAATGGGCCAGGAGGTCACCCCGGAGAACCTTCAGGAAACCGCCGACGCCCTGACCTTCACCGCAATGGCCGGTCCCGCTCCCATCGATTGGACCATTCGCCGGGAAAACGGCAGCTTTGTGGCCATCTCCCATCGCGGTGCCGACATCCACGGAAATCCCCCGGTGGATACCACCTGCAGCGTCACCTATCAGCCTCTGTAATTCCGCATTTTAATTACAAAAACACAGCCACCGGCTTTGCCGGTGGCTGTTCCTGCGCGGGTATCGTTCTCTATTCTTACTTTTACGTTAACTGCGAAGGATTGTTACTTGCGGCCTGTAAACGGACTATACCGGGAGCTTCTTCGCTGCCCCATCTCATCTTCTATGGTTCTCAACGTACTTCTTCACTCGGCTCTCATGTCATCCCCTGGCCGTTTGTTTCAGTGTATCAATGAATAATGCCGTACAGCAATTGAAACGTCCAAGTACGTTCCATGCGCTCAGCTTCATATGATATCACGGAAGATCGAACAATTCGTTTTTGGGGAAGATTACAGGGTGTTTTTATACACCACGCCATCCTTCATAACCAGCTGAATGTTGCTCTGTTCCGCCAGAATCTCCACATCTTCTACAGGATTTCCCTTCACCAGCAGCAGATCCGCATAGGACCCGGCCTCCAGCACGCCCAGCTTGCCATCAGGATATGGATGCTGATAGGTGCAGAGCTTGCCCAGCTCATAGGTGTTTCCAGTCATGGCGCGGATGGTTTTCAGGCTGCCAAACCGGCGCTTAAACTTTCGGATATCATCATGCTGCCGGAATTCCACCGTTGTCAGTGGCCGGGAGGCATCGGTGCCATAGACAATAGGAATGTCATACTTGTTAATCAAATCCGTCAGCTGCTGCTCACCATTCAGGATCACATGGCGCGGGACCTCTCGCCCGGTGATTTTGGGCGGCGGCCCGTTTTTATGGGGTTCGTTGCCTGCAAACTGCGGCCCCGGGCAGACCCAAATGCCGCTGTCCTTTACCAGCTTTGCGGTTTCCTCGTCCATCAGCGTGGCATGCTCAAAGCTTCGAACGCCCGCTTTGGCCGCCCGCTGCATGCACTCCGGCGTATAGATATGGGCCATCACATAGGTGCCATAGTCCGAGGCGCAATCAACCGCCGCCTTAACCTCTTCAAAGGTGTACTGGGTGGTATAGAAATTGTCAAACTTTGAGGCCAGACCACCACCCGCCATAATTTTAATCTGCGAAGCCCCCAGGAAAAGCTGCTGCCGGACCGCCCGCATCACCTCGGGAACGCCGTCTGCAATCACCATGCCGCCATTGCGCATGGCCATTGCCGTATAGCTGCCATCGCCCAGCCGCACATCCGCCCGGCTCATACGTTCATCCGCATGGCCGCAGGTCTGAGAAATGCAGGCATGGGAGGGGAAAATCTTTGGCCCGGCAATGGTGCCCCGGTCGATTTCGCTCTTAAGGCCCACCACCATGCCGCCGGCATCCCGAACGGAGGTAAATCCCCGCTCCAGCATGGATTTGGCATAGATGGTAGAGCGAATCGCCAGCTCGTCAATTCGCATCTGCGCCATCTCTTCGTCGGTAACGCACAGGCCCAGATGGGTGTGCGCGTCCATCATACCGGGCATTGCTGTGCGGCCTTCTCCGTCGATCACCTGATCAAAGCCAGGGGTTTCCACTGCACCATGGAGGATTTCCGTAACAAAGCCATCCTCAATTACGATGTTCGCCATGGTATCCAGCTTCGCGTCAAAGCCATTAAATACATTTACATGCTGTATCAGCGTTTTCATTGCTCTGCGCCCTCCTTCAGGTACCGGTCCATCCAGCCTGTAATCTCCTGTAGTCTGCGGATACGGGCTTCCGGTCGTCCGGTACGGGACAGGCCGTGGTTCTCATGCCGGAACAGGCAAACCTTTGTGTCTACGCCAATTCGATTCAGCGCCGTATACATTTGCAGCGACTCCACATGATAGCAGCAGTAATCCTCCAGTGCCGCAATGAACAGGGTCGGTGTGGTGGCCTGCTCGGCAAATTTCAGAGGCGACTGCTCCCACAGGAGTTCGTCGCTTCGCTGCTGTCCGGCCTGTAGGCAGCTCGCAGTAAACAGGCTGCCGTTTCCGGTGGTGGCCTCATTGGAGATATTATTGGATGTAGAACGCTGGGATGCTGCCGCCGCAAATCGGCCTGTATGTCCGATGATCCAGTTGGTCATAAAGCCGCCATAGCTTCCGCCGGTTACGCCCAGCCGCTTTTCGTCAATCTGTGGATAGGCCTTCAGCACCTCGTCCACAAAGGTCATAATATCCTCATAATCTATCATGCCGGTTTTGCCGCACACATCGCCAAAATACTGTCCCCGCCCCAGGCTTCCAGTGGGATTGCAAAACATCACCACATAGCCCTCGTTGGCCCAATACTGCATTTCATGATAGAATACCGTGCCATAAGCCGCACGTGGTCCGCCATGGATGTCCAAAATCGCCGGATAGCTGCTCTTTTCGCTGAAATTCGGCGGCAACAATACCAGGCCGTGAATCTCATTGCCCTCACTGTTGACAAATCGGATTTCCTTAGGCCATACAATCTCATGGGATTCACAATAGGCACTGTTGTACGCGGTCAACGGGGTCAGCGTCCCATCCCGGTCCAGCCGATACAGTTCCGAGGGGCGCATGTCCATAACCGCTGCCAGGATGATCTGATTTTCTCCCATGGCAAAGGAGTTAATGGCACCATATACCTTCAGCAGCGTCTCCGGCTCCCCATAATAGGGATACCGCATCAGCTCCGTATGCTCCTCCACGCAGCACAGGAAGTATACTGCGTCCTCCCGGGCCACGAACCGGCATCCGCCGCCATGGGTAACATCCGTTCCAATGGCATCGCCAAAGGACAGTCCGCCGCTGTGAAGCAGGGTCAGCGTACCGGTATCCAAATCCATGGCATAGAGATCGTGCATCTGGGCCAGCGTTTTTCCCTGTTCCTGACGGCAGGCCGTTAGAATGATTCTTCCGCCCGCCAGGGCAAAGGAGCCGATTTCATAGTGCCCCTGTGGAATCAGGCAGCGAGTCTCCTGCGTTTCCACATCATAAACAAATACGCCATCCCAATACTGCTTCCGACTGCCATAGGCCGCACCGGCAAAATACACCCGATTCCGTGCCGCATCATAAACCGCCTGGTCCACCTGGAGCATCTCTTCGGTTATCCGCTGTACCTTTCCCCGGGGATCCGCAAGATACAGTCCCGTACGCAGTTTATTGATAAGGCCCTGGCCGTTCTGCCAATAGGGGAACTCGTCCAGAACCCAAACCATATCGTTTTCCCGTTCAATGGCCTTCCACTCCGCCTCCAGGGCCGGTCCCTGCAATCCGGCCACCCGACGCTGCTCGACCACATTGACTGTGGCCTGCACCAAATAGGTCCCGTCCGGAAGCACCGCAATGACCTGGCCATGGAAGGGCAGCTGGAGTGCAACCTCCGCCTGTTTGGTTGCCGTATGATACCGCATGATGGTTGCGCCCCGGCCCGCTCCGGATTTGGCCGTGTAGAGGAACGTCTCTCCGTCCAGCCAATAGGGCTGGCCCGGCATGGCATCGGAAAGCTGCCGGGTGCTGCCGCCAACCGACAGATACAGCTCGTGGGTATAGGTGTTATTCGCCAGATCCGGCTGGTGCTTCACCCAGGTATAGCCGTCACCAGTAGGGGCACAGGTCGGGGACGACACCGCTGAAAAATCCAGCAGATCCCTTAATTTAATCGGTTGCATATCACATATTCCTTTCTCTGGGCAGAATTGCTGCCGCTTATGCGCCCGGCTCTACCCGGATCATTCCCGTATAGGTCACGCCAGGCACCGGCTGTACCAACACATCATCCACAAAAACACGCCCATGGATTTTAGAACTCTCATCCACCGTCAGGGAGGAGATAAAGCAGGTTTTCGGTACATTCCACACAGACCCCCGCTGCATATTCAGGATAATCCCCGCCTGATACACGGGCTTTACCTCGCTCTTCACCACCACCAGGCAATACCATTTCTCTCTGGGCACCTGAGTCATCACCTCGCCGGTTTCCTCGTCAAAGTGATAGGCCTCCGCAGTGGAAATTGCGCCGTTATAGGTGCAGTTTTCCAGGGTAATGCCCAAATTTCTTGCGTTTTCGCTGTGGAATCTGGAGCCGCCCATTCTTGCCGGACCTGGGAAGGGGTTGTCTGCCTTTGCTGCCGCTTCCAGATCCTCCAGGGTTACGGGACCGGTATAGCCGCAGGAGTTATAGGTATCGCCATTGACGGTCATATTGGAGAATTTCGCCGTAGAATCCCATTCCTTGCGCACATGGAAAATATCCAGCGTGCCGTCTCGAACCAGCTTCCAAGCCGCAGCACGATCTTCCGCAGTGGGGGATTGAGGAGCGGTATAAATCGGCGCGTTCACGTCATCCTCATCCATCATTTGCAGAATTACGCCCATTTCAGAAATCAGCGTAGAACGATCCGCATGGAAATTCTCCGCACCGGAGCTTTTAATGGCCACGCACATGGCGCCGCAGTGGAACAGCGTATGATCCTTTATCAGCGCCAGGCCCTTTCCGTTGCCGCGATGGAGCTGCAGTCCCGTTTTGTTGCAATAGACCACCGTGTTCTTCTCTTCCACCGGCAGTCCTTCCAGTCCAAACTCGCCCTGGAGATTCTCCGGCGTACTGGCGCAATAAATGACGCTTGCCGCATCATTGGCGCATACGGCGCTGAAATCCACCGAAGAAACGGTACTGCCCGCAAACTTCACCGTAGTGTTGCCAATGGAATAGGTGCCATAGCCCGCAGGATGCCGGAAGGAATGCCCATCGTTGGGAATCTCCCGATCCAAATCGCCATAAATACGCTGGAAGGGAATTGCGGCCAGGCTCTCTCTGGCCGCCTGCTCAGAGGAGGTATCCACCTTGGGATTCAGACCGCCGGTAATGCCGATGAAGCTATTGACCACCACAGAGTATGCGCCCTCATTATTATCGGTTGACAATACGCCCCATTTCTCCGCTAAAATCTGACTGTTATAGTAGGTTACAACGCCCTTATCCAAGAGGTTGGTGCAGCGGCAGTTTCCTTCAAAGCCGCCCTGCTTCGGCGCCATCCGCATATCTCCCGTGACGGTATCATATCCGGTGCGGAATTCCTTTTCAAAGGCACCGTCGGTAACCTGGAAGCGGCTGTTTTTCACCAGTACCTTTGCATTGCCTCCCACCACCATTGCCGAACGAACCGTGCCGTGGTTTTTGATGTCTGCATGATCCACCGTGGTTTCCGTGGCGTCACCTACCATCAAAAGCGCTGCGCCCATGCCCTGAAAATCATCACGGCTGTTGCCGTCAAACCGAACCTTCAGGTGGTCGATTTCATACTTTGAGCCGGGAATCCTGCCGTTGACAATGATACCGTTAAAATCGTTGCTGCCATAGCGATTGGTGGGCGAACCATCTGAGCGCAGGGAAATTCCCTGCTCATCCTGATGCCAAGCCGCCTCAATGCTCCGCTCCGGAACCCTTTTACCGTCCTCGATATAAAGCGCCGTGCGATATGGCTCGCCCCAGTCATTCCACCAATTGGGACCGATGGGACGTGTATCCTCGCCGCCTCCGAAAAACTTGCCCCGGGGCGCCAGATAGCGATACAGCTCATATCTGGGCGACAGGCTCAACCGCACATCGCCGGAATAATCCCATCCGCCGGTAATGGGCTGGAACACACCGTCCACCGTCAGCGTTACCAAATAGCCGTCCGGTCCTGCCACAAACACTTTTTCCGGCAGCCGCAGATGATCCATGGACCGCTCCTGGTCTACATAATATAGATACGGAATTTCTCCCGTTCCATCGGAGGCACGAATGGCAGCCGCCAGCAGCTGGACCGCAATTTCCCGGGTCAAAGGTTCCTGCCCGTCAAATTTTTGGAGTGCCTGTTCGCCCTGGCCGCCGAGCTTTTCCGCCGTCATCGCTTTGGCCTCGGCAACGGTGATGCCCTCCTCAATCCGCTCTACCGCGAAAATATCCTTTTTATATCCGCCGCAGGCCGCCATCAGCATCCGGATAAATGCACTTTTGGCCAATTCCCGGTCGCCGCCAAAGATAAAGCCGCCTTCAACTGGGATTCCGCGGTAAATATCCAGAGTTACCAGCAGTGCCGCAGCGTCTTTCTCTTGAATTTCTGAATAATCCGGGTATAATGAAGCTTTAAGGACACCCTTCGGAATATCCTCGCCGCCATCGTGGCGCTTGTACAGCTTCTGCACTTCTTCGTCAAATTCCAACTTTGTTGTCGTCATATCCATCAAAACCTGCCTCTCTTTTCATTCGTATCAATGGCTGATTGCTCCACCGTTCGAGAAAGGAACATGCTTATGCCCTCGAATTATGAATTTGGCTATATCGACTACTGCATCACCCAGCTGTCCGCCGTGGAGGATGCCTTTAACATCTATCGGGAAACCGGCTCGCTGGATGCGCTGAATCGCCTTAATGCCAACGCTGAATCCAAGCCGTTTCTGCAAAAATGGTTGGACATTGCCAATCTGCCGGAGACGGATCGGGTATTGGCGCAGCTCCAGTCTGATTCCTTTAATAAGTCGAGACTGTCACCCTATGCGGATATTATGCTCCACTGCCAAAAATACTGGCGCAACCCCCTGGACCTCATTCACATTATCTATGTCTATCGGGGCAGCTTCCACTGTCAGCTAAAAAGCCGTCAGCTGACTCTGACCACCGGGAAGTGCTATATGTTCAATGTAAATATCAGCAAGCAGATCAGCCCCTGCGACAGCAGCGCCCAACTGCTCAACTGTCTCATTTCCCGGAACTACCTGGAGGATATTTTGCTCAAGCAGTTTGACCAGAACATACTCTTTTCCGACTTTTTAACCAAGTCCTTTTACACGGATAGCACCTCTGAGCCAATGCTGGAGTTCGACACCTCCGACAACATGGATGTAAAATATGTATTCGCCATGGCAATCATTGAACACGCCAATCAGATGCCGCTATGGCAAACCATGATTAACAATTATATCTCCGCGCTGATGATTCAGCTGCTGCGGCTTCATATGGACCATCGGGACGCTCAGCACTATCTCCAGCTGGGCAGTCACAAGCTTTCCGATATTATGATCTATATCGACAATCACTGCAATACAGCTACGCTGGAAAATATTGCGGCCACATTCCACTTTCACCCCAGCTATCTCAGCAAAATCATCAAGGACAACACCGGCCTCACCTTCACCAGCATTCTTCAATATACGCGCCTGAAAAAAGCCGCGCTGCTGCTGAAAAACACAGACTGCTCCATTACCAATATTGCACACCAGGTGGGATATAACAACATCTCCTACTTCTATAAGCTCTTTCAGGGGAAATATGGCGTCACCCCGGCGGAATATCGTCAGCGGCAATAGCCTTCGGCTATGAAAAAGCCCGAAAAACAGGATTCGTCTTGTTTTTCGGGCTTTTCTTATTTCATCCTATGTTTCATTCAGGCGTGCCCGGTTTTCGCCTTACTGGGCCATCATTCTGTCATAAGCAGCCTGATATACATCAATGATGTCCTGAATATGCATATCCTGAATGGTCTGCTTGAACGCAGGCAAATCTGCAATATCCTCTTCGCCCATCAGGAAGGCAAGGGCATGCTCAGACATATAGGTCAGCAGGTCCGGCGAATAGGTCGAGTAGATTTCCTGCTCTTCCTCAGTGAAGGTGGAGGACAGACCGGAGGGCATGTTGTATGCGCCGTCGGCATCCTGCGTCTGGACATACTCCAGAGCCTCAATTACGTCTGGCTCATAGGTGCTCAGCAGACGAGACGCATCCTTCATACCGGGAATCAGATCGCCGGCATACAGAATCATTGCGCTGGATGCACTCAGATCGGGGTTGTTGGTAATCAGATCGGTCAGGACAATGTTGCCGTCGCTGTCAAGCTCATAGGACTCGCCTTCGATGCCATAGCTGATCAGGCGGCTGCCCTCGTCAGTGTAGAACCAGTCGATCATCTGAATGACCAGCTCGGGATTCTCGCAGTTAAAGGACACATTCCACACGCCGGACTCCAGGGTAACCGGCTCGCTGTCGCTGAAGTGATAGGTATCGCCTTCATTCTCCATCGGCATATGCAGTGCAACATAGTAAGCGTCGCCGCCCAGCTGCTCGGCATAGTAAGAAGCGTTTGAAAGCATGGTGGTAAAGACTGCGTTTTCGCCGCGCAGGACATATTCCTCGCAGTAGGGGCCACCCTCCATGCTGAGGATATGATCGTTAATCAGGCCATCCTTATACCAGGTCGAAATGGTCTTTACATATTTGTCATACTGCTCCGTAAGGAAGCCAAACTGTACCTTTCCGTCAACCACATACAGGGGCAGATTGACATAAGATCCATTCTGGAATACCGCAGAGATGCCATAGCCGCCGCTCAGCACATTGCTGGTACCCATATCGCCGATAACACTCAGAGCCAGCGGCGCAATTACACCGTCTTTCCCCTTCATGCCGCGCAGCATCTGATCCCAATCATCAAAGGTCTTGATATCCTGATAGTTCATACCGATTTCGTCCAACAGATCGCCTCTAGCCACAATTCCGGCAAAGGGGAGATTGTTGACGTTAATCTGCCAAAATGCCGAAATTTCATCATCGGTCATAACATTGGAGGTAAAGCCATACTTCTCAATGGCTGCCAGGTAATTGGGCATATATTCCTTATAATCCGCCATATTCAGGAATACTTCATCCTTTACGCCAGCGGAAGCGCCGCCAGGATACCATGCGCCACCTTGCACAATAATATCAGGCACGGAGTTGCTGGCAGCCAGCAGCGCAAACTGCTCTTTTGCCAGTTCCGAAGTGACTGCCGTTACGTCCAGCTTTACGCCGGTATGCTCCGACCAGCCCCGCAAAACGCTGATCTGGTCATAATGCTCGGCATCCACATAGGGCGCGACCGCAGAGTTGACGGAAGTAAACATGCTAACCGTCACGTCATCCTGCACCGGGAAAATATCCCCCAGTGTGTTTTCCGCATCGGAGTTCTCAGCCTCAGGCAGACTTGCCGTGGCCGGTTCCGGTGCCGTGGACGCCGCAACAGCGGATGTCGCCGCCTCAGAAGCCGCAGGTGCGGCGGAAGAAGGCTCTGCGGTTGATCCCGCTCCTCCACAGCCGCTAAACAGCGCAGCAGCCAATGCCGCTGTCAATACGAGAGACATTAGTTTTTTCATGTTTTTTCTCCCCTTTGGTCATATTTCCTGCATTGATGCTGCATCGCATAGGTGAATGGCTGCGCGCAGAGCAGTGACACCCCGTCCTCCCAATTCATGTCCGTTTTCACCTTTTCTATGCAGAAACACACAAGATTTAATTTCATTATATCGACTTTTTAGTACATACAACAATAACGAATGATGTCCTTCCATTGACCTTTTATAACTGTAACGCGAAAAAGTACAGCATGAGAAGTCAATCCTATTTATTTCTTTTTGTTCAAAATGAATTTTTCGAGATAGAATCCTGCGCAATTTCATAATTTTCATTCCGTTTTTTATCGGCATAAACGGCCATTGTCAGTCTGGCCGTCTACCAGGTCCTGATTGTCTCCCTATCAGGTCAGGCCCTTCGAGGCCGGACCGAAGATAGTCGTTGTTCCAATCAAGCTCTGTGGTGCTGCGCTTCACTGTAACATTCGTGTAAGTCCTCCGTAAGAGGTAAAGATTTGTATATGCAAGATGTTTCTTCCTTTCTGGGTGCAAAAAAGCAGGAAACCGATCTCGGTTTCCTGCTTTTGGCGTTGTTTGGGTCGTCCTATGGGACCTTGCGCCATGATTTGGGTGCAGAAAACCGGGCGTATGGCATGCACATACACCGACACATCATCATCTGCATAGCTGCAATTTTCATGGCGCTTCTCCTCTCTCATGTTACATATTTATTCGATATGTTTCATATGATTTTGTTGCACTGATTATACCGCATATCGGCAAAAAGTCAAGGGAAAAATGTTTGAACTTTTCGACAACTTTTCAGCATTCAAAGATCCCGCACCGCCAGGAAGGCAGTGAGGGAGAAGATAGTCATGGTATATCGCCCATCCCGATACCGGAGCGGACTTTCCACCAGTGTTCTGGCATTGTCCCGAATGATCCCTCTGAGATGGGTCATTCCGAATGCATTACCACCACAGATGGCGTAGAAGCACCGGCCGCGCTGACCTCGGATACCTGCAAAAAACGGTCTTGGGCGAAGGGATGCGCATATGGAGCGCGCTGGGGTATGACGCGCAGGTGGACAACGCTGGTGCGGCCATTGGCAGGAATGCCGGGAACCTGATCGTCAAGATTCCCGGCACCATCGACCTTCCGCCGCGGTGGTTTTCATTTTTTCCGTTCTATACAGGCAATTGGGGGACGCATGATGGTCTTAAACCCGGCATGCGGCGGCATAGCCATCACGCATTGCATTGCGAATATCACCGGATCGGCGGCAGTCACCAATCACATGGACGCTGGGACAAAGCATTCCATAGCGGGTTACATCCTGCTGCCGGGGCGCCATACCGCAGGACAGCACAACGCTGCCGCAGGGGAGCTTCTGCTGTTTTCCTTCTGCCTGATAGACCACATAATCCCTTCCGATTTTCACCGTCTGGCTGTGGGTTATAATGTGCAAATTCGCTTCCTTCTGCCAAATTTCCTCCATGATCTCCCGATAGTGGACGTCATGGGCATTATAGGCTGCCTTTTCCCGACGGGTCAGCAGTGTCACCTGATGTCCCCGTCTTGCCAAAAACATTGCTGTTTCCAGTCCGGTTTCTGAGCCGCCTACAATGACAACCTGCTGTGCCAACTGCTCCGGATGCTCATAAACGGAAAGCACGGAAATCCCAAATTCTGCGCCCGGAATATTCGGCTGCACCGGTTCTGCGCCCAGCGCAAGGATTACCGCTTCAAAGCCCTCTGCCGCAATCTGCTCCGGTGTCGCTTCGGTCCCGATTCTTACCGTGACAGCGCTCTTTTCCAGCTGGGAAATCAGGTGCTCCTTCAGCATCCGAACCGGCCATTTGAAATCCGCAGTTCCCGCCGGATTCAGCTGACCGCCCAACTGGTTTTCCCGTTCAAACAGTACCGTCTCATGCCCCAGCGCTGAGGCAGTCAGTGCCGCCTCCATGCCTGCCGGTCCGCCGCCAATGACGGCAACCCGCTTGGGCTGCTTTGCCCGCTCCGGCTCCTGGAAGCCCGGGAGAATCGACATAGAAAACAGCGGATTTACGGAACAGCCCGGTTCCGGTTCCGCAGGCTTCGTGTGACATTTGTTGCAGCGAATACAGGGGGTAATATCCGCGCCATGTCCCGAAACCAGCTTTTCGTAGTAATGGCTATCGCAGACAAAGGCCCTCGCCATATAGATCAGATCTGCGCTGCCCTCCCGAAGAAACTGCTCGTTGCGTACCGGATCCTGAAAGCCGCCAATGGGTGCAATCAGCAGGGAGGTACCCGACTTTTTCAGCGCTTTGGCAAAGCTCAGCGTTCGCGGCGCTTCCAGGTTGGAGTTTGCACCGATGGGATGCGCCAGCTCCACCGTTTCCGCCCGCACCTGCACGATGTCGATATACGGCTCCCAAACCCGAAGGTAGGCGCTCATATCCTCCAGGGTATAGCCGCCCGGGATCTCCTGGCCGCTGACCTCTATTTCAATCAGGAAATGTTCGCCGCATGCCCTCCGCACCTTTTGAAACGCCTTCAGCGCCAATGCCGTGGGGCAGCCATAGCGGTCATTTCGATGATTCAGGGCAGGGGACAGGGACTGCGCCAGCAACGAGCTCCGATAGCACATATAAAATCCGCAGCCATCATAGCCCAGCGCCTGGTACTGTCGGCAGCGAAGGGCAAAATCGTCAGTCGTCCGCTCCAAGGCATCTGCGGGGATTTCATCTATCGTCCAGCCGGAGGGTTCGACCTCCATCAGCGACATAATCGCCAGAGATCCCTGATCGTGAATTGCCTGTGCCGTATGAATATAGTTCAGCTTGACATTGGCAATGGTTAAATCCGGACCGCTCATGGAGCCGGGCGCAGGCGGTCCGTCCAGCGGTTTCAGATAAATCGGCACATCCGGTTGCTCCGTTTCCTGAGGCATAGGCGGAAACGGTCCTCCGCCAGCCCTGCTGTCTCTGGAATCCCATCGGGTGCTGCGGCAGGTAACAATGGCCGCACCATTTTTTGCAAAGGACGCTGTAAAGGGAATGCTGGAGGCCAGCGGCTCCTTGGCTGCTACCCCGGCAGAAAACGGCGGATATGCCCGTGACGCCCCCATCCGGTTTCGGATGTAGAAGCCACGCCGCAAAATGGGCGACAGCAGCGTAGGATAAGCATGTTCCATGGTATCCTCCTTATGCGTTATACCGGTCCAGCGCGGCCTGTGTGATATCAATGATATCCTGTGCGCCCATGGATTCTACCCGCTCCGTAAAGGCATCCCAGTTATCCTCAATGGAAAGCTCTCCAACAATAAATTTCAGCACCATCTCCGAGCAGTAGGTTCCGATTTCCGCAATCAGGTTGCTGCGCGTCTCTGTCTCCTCCGTGGTCAGGGTCAAACCGGCAGGCAGGTTCCAAGCCTCATCCCGGTTGCTCTCCCAGCGCTCTACCGCCTCCTTCTGATTCTCGTCAAATGCCGCAAAATACCGGTTTACATCCAGCTCAAACGGCCCCTCATAGATGCAATACTTAAACAGCGCGCTGACATAGGTATAGGTGTCGTTGTTGAGAATCATGTCTGTGTAGGCAGGACGGCCATTTTCGATGGTATAGGTTTCTCCCTCTACACCAAAGTTCGCCGCCATACCGCCCGCTTCGGAATAGAAGTAGTCCATGTACTGAAGCACATATTCCGGATGCTCGCAATCGGTGGACACGCAGTAGCCGCCGTTGGCGGTAATACTCTTTGCGGTGCTGTCGCCCAGATGGATTGTCTCGCCGGGCTTCCGGGTAACGTCTGCCATACCCTCGATATAAGCACCCTCATCCCGGAGAATCCCGGTCAGAGTCGGAATTTCGTTGACGGAGCCATACCATACAAAAGAGGTGTCATAGGCGATGGCATCCTGCGGGGGACCCATGCCCTCGTTGGTAAAGAAGTCCTGATAGATGAGTCCTTCGCCGTACCACTTGGAGATCAGCTCCAGATACTCCTTATACTCCGGCTCCAGCAGGCCAAGCTTAACCTGACCGTCCACCTGATACAGATTCATCTGTACAAAGGGACGCCAGGAAACCGTGGTCATAACCCCAAGGCCGCCGCCCAGCCAGCTGCAATTCTGGCTGCCATCCTTCGAGAGGATCAGAGGCTGGGACTCCGGATACTCGGATTTCATCGCCTTCAGCAGATCATACATATCATCAAAGGTTTCCGGCAGCTCAAGTCCCAATTGGTCCACAATATCGCCGCGAATCTGTCCGCCGAACTGCGTATATCCTGTGTTAATGGGATAGATCGCCAGCCTGCGGCCGCTGTCTGTATAGCTGGAGGCTTCCAGATTTTTATCTTCCGCCAGTGCAGCGGTGTAGTTTGGCATATATTCGTCCATCAAATCCGTCAGGTCGATGATAACCTCTTCTCCATATGCCGTTTCATAGGAGGAATAATAGTCGGACAGCTTACTGCCCCAGCAGTCGGGATAGTCACCGCCGGCGATAATCAGCGCATAGGTGGTCGCTGCGTCCATCCGAAGCTGCCAATCCACCTGAATGCCCAGAAGCTCCGAAGCCGCCTTGTAGACCTCGTTTTCCGCAAGTCCCTCGGTTACAACGCCCTGCTCATAGTCAGGATTGCGAATATCCAGCCAGGTAAAGCTCACCGGCTCCTCATAAAGGGGATAACTTACCGTATTCTGGGGTTCTTCTATGGATTCTTCCAGGCTTTCCTCTGTGCTGCTTTTCTCCTCCGGCGCTGAAGCCGGTGCCGTCAGCGTTTCCGCCTTGCTTTCCTGTTCCGGTGCTGTGCTGGCCGCCACACTCTGCGTCGCTGCACTCTGGTTATCCGACGCAGCAGTCCCGCCGCATCCAGCCAGCAGTCCCAGCAGCATTGCCGCTACCAGGAACTGACATGCCAATCGTTTTTTCATCATAATCCATCACATCTCCTTTTCTAGCATGGGTGTCGCATCGTTCCATCCTCGGTCACAGGACAGGCTACCACCATGGATACTGGTATCATATCGAATTTTCAGACACGACGCTTTCAAATATAAAAGAGATTGATTTCATTTTCAGGTTATTCCGCAGCTTTTTCCTGCCGCATTCGGTTTCGGTATTCCACCGGCGTCAAACCGCTGTACTTTTTAAATTGTGTGGAGAAATACGGGAAATTGGAATAGCCCACACGCACTGCAATGGAGGTCACATACTGCTCCGTCTGCTCCAGCAGCTGTGCTGCCAGCTTCATACGCTCGGTAAAAATATATTCTGAAATGCTCAAATGCAGCTCCTGCTTAAAAAGCCGACCCAAATATCCGCCGCTGACATACACATGGGCTGCAATGCTCTCACGGCTCAGCTCCTGATCCATGTGCTGGAGAATATACTTCTGCGCTTTTTTCACCGGAGTATCTGCCGTTTCCGATGCAAGAAATTGCTGGCATCGACCCATGGTTTCCTGAATCCATCCAATGAGCAGCGGTGCCGTTGCACAGCCCCGCCGGAAGGTTTCGCTTTCCTCCGCCGGAAATACCACATGTGCCGGAATGCCGCAGGTCTGCATTCCCCGGTAGAGAATGCCGGTCAAATCCCGCCGAAAGCTTCTGAGCCAGGTGAGATCCAGCCGATTCTCCTGCGCCAGCCCCATGACATAGTCCGAGGTCTGCTGCGCCACCTCCCGGAATTTCCCCTGTTCCAGCAACAGTCCCCATAGCGTCATATCCGGCAGTGCGGCAATCGGCTTCTGTAATGCCTCCGTATGCATCCGAATCTCGCTAGACAGCCCCACATTTTGCTGGGACATCTGCTCCAGCTGCTGCCACTCCTTCGGAAGCTGCTCCGGCAATACCGAATTTCCCAAGTAAAAGCTCAGAATCCAGCCATCCTCCTCGCCTCGCCGGATCGCCTGCCTGCACCGTTTCTGGAGCGTCTCCGGCTTCTGTGCGCTATAGAAAATCACCGCCCATTTCTGGTCAAATCGGTCCATTACCGTTCCCGCTCCCTGACCAGAAAGCAGGCAGCTGCCCAAAAGTTCCTCAAAATACAGATGAACCTGCGCCGCAGCGGAATGGCTCTCCTGCACTTTGTTTTGATGAATGGTCCGCACCAGCACCGGCTGGACTTTCATTTTTTCCAGCTCCGGCATAAAAATCCCCTGTGCCGCCATGGTCAGCATGGTACGGTCCGCCCGTAGCCACCCGTGGAGCAGGCCGCTCCAGAAATGATCCAGCAAAATATGCTGCACATGGGCAAGCTTTGGGTCTGACCAATCCAACACCTGCTGCGCCTGCACCATCTCCACGGTATTGGAAAGATAAAATGCCAGGCTCTCCCGATGGATGGGCTGCTCCAGCTGCATCACTGGCATCTGGTAAGACTGGCCGCTTCCTGTCACCACCAGCCAGGTATGATCCAAATACGGCTTCATTCCCGTCAGGAACCATTCCGGCGGATCCCCCAACGCCGCAGCATCCACCAGCATCAGCTCGGATTGTGTAGTGCGTCCAAGCTTCAGTCCATCCTCATAGGATACCGCCTCATGGATCTGCCAGCATGCGGCGTCCTCTTCTAGCACCGCAGAAATATCCCGCAAAAAGGAATATGCATGGGATAATACGATGCATTGCTTCAAACCAACCACCTCCTATGTATCCAGCTGTGTCCCAGGGTGAAAGCATCCGGTTCCAATTTTGGAAGTCCGTAACCCCAGATCATGCTATAATGCGGTCATGTAATTCAATTTATGATTGGAGGAATTTCCATGGCAATTAAGAAAAAGGGCCTGATTCTGTACGCATCCGTCACCGGCAACACCGAAAAGGTCGCGAAGGCATTCGGCAAAGCCTTTGAAAACTGCGGCTGGAGCTATGACCTGGTGAAGATCACCGCAAAAACCAGCTTTAAGAAGGATCCCGTTTATTTTGACGACTATGATTTCGTATGCCTGGGCAGCCCCATTATGGCAGGGCTTCCTTCTCCGGTGATTGGCCGGGTTCTGGGACTGACGCAGCCGGAGCCGCCTAGAATGTGGCGCAGTCAGGCCGGCCCCGGAATGGACATGCAGGCGCCACCCCCCGATGATGTAAAGGGCGTTGTCTTTGCAACCTATGCCGGCGCCATTCGCGAGGCCTATTCCACCCTTGCCGTGGAAAAGCAGTATCTGGAGTGTCTGCGGCTCAAAATCGTCGGTGAGTTCTCCTGCCCCGGCTGCGAGATTTCCCACATGGCAGTGGATCGGGTTTCCGCAATTATGGGCGTTCAGGTAGAAAACGCCGCACCGCTGGTGCAGCTCTATAAGCAGAATCCCAATGCACCCGAATTCAAGAAGCTGGACGCCGCCGGACATGAGGAAATGCGGAAAGCCGTGGCAGATCCCAGAGATATGCCCGACTACGAGGGCATGGAGCACTTTGTTGCACCGAAATATGATCTTGAGAATCGCCCCAACCAACACGACCTCACCATGGCAGAGTACTTTATGCAGAATCTCATTCAGGACTACTTTGTGGGACGCACAACCCCGCAGGAAACCTATGGCGAATATATGTGCATTGGCTAAAAACGATCACGGCAGTGGGAATTCCCACTGCCGTTTTTGATTGTTTACTGCGGAATCGCGCAAATTCCGTCGGTTTCATCGGTAACATGCAGGGCCAGCACCGGACGATCCTCCTGCAGCGCCCCGGTAAAGCAGAACAGCGAGCCATTTCCCGTTCTGGTGGTCACGGTAAACTGCTCCGGCGTTCCGGTGACAGACAGGAACGGATTGACGTCGCATTTATCTCCCACCTTGGGAAGCGGCGGCATCTCACCTTCAGGTGCAGGACCACCCGGGCCGCCGCCTGCCATCATATGCTTCATAAACTCCAGGGTTTTCTCATCCATCAGGCAGTACATTTCTCCGCCCAGCGCACCATTTTCCTGCCGAATCACAAAATGGTTTTCCTTCACGCCGCCGGGAGAATACACCCCCACCAGATATTCCCCCTCCAGCTGTCCTGGCGTACCGGAAATTCGCTTTCCCGGCTCCAGCGGAATAGTTTCATGGGTAGTAAGCCGAAGCTTCATCTCCTCCGGCTGCACCTGTCCGGAAAGGATAAATTCCGTCCGGCCTACCATGGTGCGGCAGGTCAGGATTCCGTTTTCTACGCTGCCCTCCACCGGACAAAGGGTGGAAGGTTCATAGGGATTGGTCAAGGTGCCGTGAAGCGCTTCCGCTGGGCCTGAGATGGTCAGGATGCTGGTTCGATCCCCGCCGGGCAGAGGCAGGGTAATTTGATAGGTTCCGTTCATAGGGACATTCCTCCTTATATCATAGCTCTATTATATCGAAACGTCCTGCCTTCCGGCATGCACAAATTCATGCTCTTCTATTCAAAAATTGTGCAACCCCGGGGATTGCACAGTTTTTAGAATAAAAAAGCAGAGTTTCTTTCTACGCATTTTCCAGGGTTGGCGCTATACTGGTAGCATTCAAACACCCGACTGCACAGAAAGGATGCGATATTATGGCAAGAAAGGCACTGATTCTCTATGCCTCTGTCACCGGCAACACCGAGAAAATTGCGGGCTGCTTCCAGGAGGCCCTGGAGGAAATGAACTGGGAAGTTGACTCCATTAAGATCACCAACAAAACCAGCTTCGTGGAGAATCCCATCTTCTTTGACAATTATGATCTTCTGTTTGTGGGCAGCCCCATCATGGCCGGGCTTCCCTCCACCCTCATCGGAAAGAATCTGGGTCTGACCGCCTCCATGCCGCCCCGGATGTACTCCGATCGACTGATTATGCCCGGACTCAAGCGGCCTGAAACCCCGGACTACACCCCCTATGCCATTGAGTTCTGCACCTATGGCGGCACCTCTACCGGCCCCAGCGAGTGTCTGGCCACCCTGGCCATCGAAAAGCTGTATCTTGAAAATCTGTATATCCAGACCATCGGCCAGTTCGCCTGCCTGGGCACTGAGCTGCATCATGCCTCTGTCGATACCATTGCCGACGATCTGAACATGTCCGTGGATCTTGCCTCTGAGCTGCTCAGCCGCTTCAAGAAGGATCCCAAGGCGGAGGAATTTAAGAAGTATCCCCCGCACATTCTGGGTAAAATTCGTCAGGCTGCCAATATGGGCGAGCAGGGTCCCATCCACGAGCCGCCGGAGATGGCAAAGATGAGTCCCGAAGAAAAGGCCATGGTCAAAAAGGCCGGCATTATGCCCCACGAGCGGGAACAGCGCCCCAACGCCGACGACAAGGAAGCTGCAAAGATCTTTGTCCGCAATGTGGTAAAGGGCTACTTCCCCTCCGAAACCGGCCGCAGAGAATACGGCGGCGAATATATCAGCATCAGCTAAGGAGGTTATTTTTGTGAAAAAGAAATTGTTATCCGCGCTTTTGGCGCTGACCATGCTTGCCTCCCTGTTGACCGCCTGCGGCAGCAATGGTACTTCCGCTTCCGCCTCCTCCGCTCCGGCTTCTTCCGCCGGATCCGAAGCGCCTGTGGAAACGCCCCTGGAAACAGGCAGCGCCAAGGCCCCGGCTCCGGAGGCTTCTGCAAACGACGCAGAGGAATCCGTCCAGGAGTCTGCCTTTGAGATTCCCGAGGTATCCTACCCCTTGACTGACACCCCCGAAACGTTTTCTCTCTGGTATTCCTTCCCCGGTGATCTGTCCGACATCATGGACACCTATCTCACCGGCGGACAGAGCAGCGTTCTAAAGGCTGTGGCAGAGAAAACCGGCGTCAGCCTGACCTTTATGCTTCAGTCTGTGACCACCGCATCCGACAACTTCAAT
This sequence comes from Flexilinea sp., assembly GCA_963615825.1. Classification (GTDB taxonomy): domain Bacteria; phylum Bacillota; class Clostridia; order Oscillospirales; family Oscillospiraceae; genus HGM13006. The sequence continues at coordinate 4,832 of CAVEIY010000006.1, read as the reverse complement.
CTGCTGGTGGCATCCGGCGATTATCCCGATTTCTTCTACAATGCCAGCAGCTACTATACCGGCGGCATTGACAAGGCCGTAGAGGACGAGGTGCTGGTAGACGTTACCGACCTGGTTCCGGAATTCGCCCCCAACTATTACTACAACATTACCAAGGATCCCGACACCCTTGCCGAGGTATCCACTCCCTCTGGCCGTCTGGTGGAAATTCAGCGTCTGGAGGCGGAATATACCAAGTCCAGCACCGGTCTTGTAATCCGTCAGGACTGGCTTAACGATCTGGGCAAGGATATGCCGGTTACCCTGGACGATCTTCACGATGTACTCACTGCATTCAAAACGGAGAAGGGTGCAACCGAAGCGCTGGGCCTTCCTTACACCGGCGTAATGGACGAGGATGAAATTTGCTCTGCTTTTGATGTGGGCGGTGTTTATGCAGCCTTTATGGGGTCTTATCCCGTTTATGTGGTCGATGGCGAAGTGAAGTTCGGCTGGGTTGAGGACGGCTTCAAGGATTATCTGACCACGATGCATCAGTGGTATGACGAAGGGCTGCTTGGCGCGGACTTCTATATCGAAAACACCGGTCACGGACTGGACGCCAGCAAAACCACCACCGGTCAAAGCGGCGTATTCACCTGTGACTATTTCCAGATGGACCTGCTCCAGTCCCAGATGGCAGAAGAGGGCGCAGAGATTCAGGCTATGGCAGCACCGGTAATGGAAGCCGGCCAGACGCTGCACTTTGCCAACAAGAAAACCCTGGTGGGCGATAACTCCTGGTCCATCACCACTGCCTGCCGCAATCCCCAGCTGGCACTCCAGTACATGGACTACTTCTTCACCGATGAGGGCAGCACCCTCTGCAACTACGGTGTCGAAGGCGAGGGCATGGAGTTCGGCGCAAACGGCGAGCCGGAGTACACCGAGCTGGTATACAACAATCCCGACCACAGCATGCGCGAAACCCAGGTGATGTACACCCTGACCATCGGCCCCTTCATTGAGAAGGAAAGCCGCAGTGACATCGCCTACAGCGAAAAAGAAATTGCAGCGCGGAGCACTTGGGACAGCAACACCGACGATGCCTATACCATGCCCACCACTGAGATGAGCGCCGATCAAGCCAGCGAAATGGCCGGCATCATGGGCGATCTCATGACCTATGCCACCGGAAAGGTGACAGAGTTCATCATCGGCTCTGACGATCTTTCCAATTGGGACGCCTATCTCCAGCAGATGGACACCCTGAACATTGACCGCGTCATTGAGATCTATCAGGAAATCTACGACGCCTACATCGCCTAAGCATTGGCTGCGTCCCGGCAGGGTCTATCCTTGCCGGGCGCTTGCTCTCATTTGAAAAAACGGGTATAATGGGAAGCAGAAGAATTGGAGGTGACCCCATGGAACATGCCGCCTTGTCCCAGCCAGTCCGATGGCAGGAGGTGCTGCTGGACAGCGAAGCCGCTCCGGACCTTGCCACGCTGCCGGTGCTGCTGGGCGTCCGCCAGTGGAACGGAAATCCGGACTGGAGAGAGAAATACCGAACGCTAAAGCAAATGGAAGCGCTGCTTCGTCAATTTCTGCTCCATGACGATGCCATGGGGGACTGTCTCCGGCTGGATGAGATCCATCTTCTGGCCATTCTCACAGGAAATGTCTCCCAGTCCCAGGCAGCAGGTGTCTGCCGCGGAATTATGGCGCAGTGCCGCCAATCGCTGTCCTGTGAAGCAGGCTGCTGCGTTGGAAGTCCGACTCCTGCCGCAGAGCTGAATCCTATGGTGGATCGGCTGCTGCAATTGGAGCAGGGGTATCTCTCCAGTACGCCGGTTTTGCTGCTGGGCAACAAAACCACCCTCCAGCCCATTTCTGACACGCTGCTCACCGGCTGGCGCTATCTCCTGATGGACGAGGCCTTTGACCAGCTTTTAACCGAAGCAGCCGATTTCTTTCTTGGGGCGGGACACAGCTTCAGCGCCGAAGCCCTGCACCGATTTCATCCGGATTTTATCCAGCTGCTTTACAGCGTCATGAGCGAAAAGCATGTGCCAGCCCATGTACTTTTTGACCGCAGCGAAAATGCCCGCTGCTTCCGGGAGGCACCGGATTCCATTGCCAACACCCTCACCTGGATTTTCAGCGCCGTCACCGCCCTGTCGGATTATCTGGAGCAGCGCAGAAAAAGTCAGGGCTATACCCAGCAGGCCAAAGAATATATTCTCTCCCATCTCAGCGAAAACTTCTCCCGGCAGGAAATTGCCGATCATGTCCATCTGAGTCAAAATCATCTGGCGCGGCTATTCCGTCAGGAAACCGGCTCCAGCATCTCCGACTTTATTTTGCAGCAGCGGATGCAGCAGGCGTTCGGTCTGCTGACCAACACCTCGCTTCCCGTGGGGCAGGTGGCAGAGCAGGTTGGATATGAAAACTACAGCTATTTTCTCACCCTCTTCCGTCGGGTTTCCGGCATGACCCCCAGTCAGTACCGGGAAAAATACAGCAACATCAAGGAGGAATCCCACCATGGCTAACCGTGCGCTGATTCTCTACGCATCCAGCACTGGAAATACCGAAAAGCTCGCCCTTGTATTTCGGGATGTACTGACCGAATACGGCTGGGGGCTGGATCTTGTTCATTTGGACGAGGACACCGACCTTCCCGGTCAGGGCATTTATCTGGATCAATATGACCTGGTACTGCTTGGCTCTCCGGTGATCTCCGGCAGTCCCTCACCGCTGGTTGCCCGGCATCTGGCTTTGGTGGATGTGGATCCACCTCGGCTTTACAGCAATCAGCTGATCTTCCCGGGTTCGCTGTTCCAGCCGGAAAGTGCTCCGTTGGGCATTGTATTTGTCACCTACTCCGGCGAGACCTTTGGTCCCTCCGAGGCGCTTCCTGCGCTGGAGCTGGAGTCCATGTATCTAAAATATCTGTTTCTGAATGTCATCGGGAAGTTCGCCTGCCCGGGCCGGAAAGCCCCCAAAAGCACCATTGACCTGCTGGCTTCCGATCTGGGGCTTAGTCCCGATGAGGTGGCCCAGCGGATTGGCAAATACGAGCGGAATCCTGTTGACCCAATTTTCGACGGACTGTCCGAGGATACCCTGGCGCTGCTCCATCAGGCTGTTATGGATCAGAAAAATGGCGGTTCAATCCCGGTGCCGGAGGAATTCTCCCAAGAGGTTTGGCACCGGGATCTGGACACCCGTCCCCACAGCCGTGATCTCCAGAAGGCGCGGATCTTTTTGGCGGAAATTCTGGAGGATTATTTCACATCAGAGGGGCTTCCCAAGCAGCCCGGTTCCGTATATACCTGTATCGGCTGATTGGTGCTATTAAGTTTCCAACCTGTAAAGAGCGTTATGATATGGCCAATATGGCCGTTTTTCCACCGCTAGTCCGACCAGCATGACCGTCCGCACATGCATGCGCAACGCTCCCATGTGGGTTCTCCTGGAGCATTTCTGAAAAAAGCTTCGCAATAAGTTCGGAACACATGAAAGGGGCTGCCTCACTAAGAGGCAGCCCCTTTTGCGTGTTTTTACCGGTCCAGACATGTTTCAGGCCATTTTGTCCCTCTGGCACATCGGCACTTTTCTCATAGCAGGTCAAAATTGGGGGCAAGCTGCCAAACAAAAAGCGAAGAGCATGCCAGCTGCATGGATCGCAGTCGGCATGCTCTGTAGATGCGGCGCCAGACTATTCTGCTAGAACTTTCCGCCGCCAGATCCTCCGAATCCGTCGGAATCCCTGGAGGAACCACCGGAATGATTCCGCTCCATTTTATGGCTGGTTCGCGTGGTGCGAACATAGTCGTCCCGGCCATCGGTGAGCTGGAAGCTGCCATCCACCAGATAATTTCCGGCTCCGGCAGCCTTCCTTGCGGTTTTCATCTGGGCCTTAAAAATCAGGCAGACGATCAGCGCAATCAGCAGCGGCACAAAGATGATAATCAGAATCTGCACCGGAGAGAACAGCGGTGTCCCAGGCAGCCTGGCCCCCTTGTCAAAGGCTTCTCCCTGACTATAATCGTCGAGATACATTTCACAGTCGGTCAAATACGTCTGGAGCGCTGCAAAATAGTCTCCGTCTGAGAGCTGCGGCACCACATCGTCCTCCAGCTTGGAAATACCGTAATCCGTAAAGGCCAGAATACCCATGCCGTATTCCTCGGAATTCTTTGGATTTCTGCCATAGGTGACGGTGACATAATCCCGACTATCCATCGCTACCAGAAACAGAATGCCATTTCGGTAGTCACCGTTTCCAAGTCCGTGTTCCTGATAGTACGCTTTGGCAAATTCCCGGGGTATTTCGCCATCCAAAGAGTTTACGGTGAGCACATAGGGATTGCAGTCATATTTCGCCGCGATTTTCCGCGCCTGGTCCTCCAGACGGAGCTTCTGTGTGTCCGTCAACATTCCCGCTTCATCCAGAATCAGAGAATTATCGGCTGGTTCCAATGTTTGCACCGGAGCTGATGGTGCTTCCGTTGCTGGGTCTGTGCGGTTCGGTTCTGCATTCATGTTGGATTCCGTCTCATTCGGCACCCCCTGTGGCTCTATTTCCTCGTCCGGCACGCCTTGAGAGGCCAGCGCTTCCGGCCCTTTCTCCGGCAATCGAGATGGATCACTTTGCACTGCCATTAGAAAGGTGATATTGGAGGAAAACGTGTCCAGCGCATCCATTGCGGTGTAAGTGCTGCCGTAATCCTGCCAGGCAAAGGCAGACACGGTGAAGGTCAAAGCCAACAGCAGCGCCAACGTCAATTTTGAAATCCATTTTTTCATATGCGCCGCCTCCTTACATCGCCAAGAAGTACATGAGC
>CAVEIY010000005.1:0-33615 GCA_963615825.1 Flexilinea sp. | reverse complement strand
GCACCGATATGATCGGCTCCGGCCAGGTTGCCCTGTACTACAACGAGGTTGGCACCATGACCGCCTATGCTGAGTACAGCAATGACCCCAACTTCCTGGTTCGTGCCATCGCTCCTGTATCTCAGGAGGAGGGCGGCAAGGTCTATCCCACCGAGTTCCATCACACGCCTGTGGATAACCCCCGCTGGAGTATTACCACTACTTGCCCGGACCCTGAGCTGGCTGTTCAGCTGTGCGACTATATGTACACCACTGACGGTATCCTGCTGGCCAACTACGGCGTGGAGGACGTGACCTTCTCGTACAATGCAGAGGGCAAGCCCGAGTTCACCGATCTCATCATGAACAACCCCGACGGTTATTCCTACCGCGATTCCGTGGCCCTGCATGTCATTGACGGTATGGGCACCATCTATGATGCACTCCGCGGTGCTTCCAACTACACCGAGCTGCAGCTGGCTGCATTCGATGACTGGATGGATGCCAACCTGGACTACTCCAGAGCGCTGCCCAGCACCGAGATGCTGAACATGGATGAGAAGGCCGAGTATGCTTCCATCTACTCCGATGTGGAAACCTTCCTGAAGGAAGCCATTGCCAAGTATATCATCGGCGACTACAGCTTTGACAGCTACGATACCGACTTCGTAGGCAAGCTGGAGGGCATGAACATCGAGCGCTGTGTTGAGCTGTATCAGCAGGCTTATGACCGCTATATGGAGAACCACGCAGCATAATTTACTCCGTTCCTAGTTTGAAAGGCGGCAGTCCACAATGGGCTGCCGCCTGAATTTCATCTGGAGACAAAAACTGTGCGCCCAGTCGAAGGACCGGACGCACAGTTTTCTAGATTGTTATAGATTCATGGCAGTATAGTAGCCTTCCCGAATGGCGTCGCCCATCTTTCTGGCAGCAGCACAGTCACCGATGGTATAGGTTTCGGGCACTACAGCCTTCTGAAGCTCCTCTACAATGGAAGTTCTGGGCCGCATACCGGCGGAGAGAATCACGCTGTCAGCGGGAAGCAGCTCTTCGTCCTTGCCTTCGGTCTGCACCCAAACGCCCTCGTCGGTGATGCGTTTGCAGGCGGTGGAGGTCATGACCTTCACGCCGATCATGCCAACTCGCAGTGCGTTGGACTGGGCCTGACCGCAGCCGGGAGCGATACCGGGCAGCATCTCCACTACGGTCACGTCACGGCCGTCGGCATGGAGCTCCGCAGCGGATTCGCAGCCAATGAGACCGCCGCCGATGACAACCACCTTGTCGCCGTAGTTCTGAGGCGCATAGTGCATCGTCGCGCCCACAATGACCTTGGGATTGTCCAGGCCGGGAATGGGCGGACGGGCAGGATCGGCACCCACGGCAATAATCAGCACGTCAGGACGAATCTGATTGACGTAATCCGCATCCACGGCGGTGTTCAAACGGACATCCACATTAGAATCTGCCAGACGGTTCTCCATCTGATGCCGCCAGTAGGCCATGTCACGCTTGAAATAGACGTGGTCGGCAAACCGGATGGCGCCGCCCAGCTCCGCGCCCTTGTCGCAGAGAATCACCTGGTGACCGCGTTTTGCTGCCGTCCAGGCTGCCATCATGCCGCCGGGGCCAGCGCCTACGATCAGTACCTTCTTTTTCTTCTCCGGGGCCGCAGGCATGAGCAGACGGCCTTCAAAGCCAACCTCGGGGTTCAGGGTACACAGGAACCAGTTCTTCGCAAACAGACGGTTGTGGCACTCGTTGCAGCGGAGGCAGCGGTTGCAGTCGGCATAGCGTCCGGCAGCCAGCTTGTTCGGCATCTCCGGCTCGCAGATCAGGCCGCGGCCCATGAGAATCAGGTCGGCGCGATTGTCCTGAATCACTTCCTCCATCATATCCGGCTCGTTGATACCGGCAACGGTGGAAACGGGGATGTTTACCACGGACTTGATCTCGGTGGCAAAGTCTACATTGCAGCCCTTCTCCATAAACACGCCGGGAGACATTCTTGCGGTGGCGTCGGGATGGAAAATGCCGCCGGTGGAAACCTGAATCATATCCACATAGGGAGCCAGCATCTGTGCAATCTTCTTGCCCTCGTCGATGTGATAGCCGCCCTCAATGATCTCGTCGCCGGTCATGCGCATGTCGATGGGGAAGTTTTTACCTACCTTCTCCCGGATCTTTTTGAGGCACATAATCGGGAACCGGCAGCGGTTCTCCAGGGAGCCGCCGAATTCGTCGGTACGCTTGTTGGTGCGGGGGGACAGGAACTGATGAATCAGCCAGCCGTGACCCGCATGGAACTGCACCATGTCAAAACCGGCATTCTTAAGGGTCAGGGCAGCGTTGCCGAAGTCCTCGGCCACTTCCTCCATATCCTCAATGGTCATAGCACGAACGGCGACGCCACTGGGCTTTACATAGTCAATGGGACCCATGGGCTGGTTGCCAAAGTTGTTCTCGGGGATACATAGCGCGCCTGCATGGCTCATCTCCATGGAGATTTTTGCACCCCAGCGATGAACCGTCTCCGCCAGATCACACAGGGAGAAGTACGCGCCGGGATTGGTAATCCGCAGCATGAAGGACTCGGAAGAGCCGGTTTTCGGGGAGACACAGGCTTCCCCCATGGTGATAAGGGCCACGCCACCCTTGGCAAATTTCTCGTTAAAGGCAATGGTGCGGGCCGTGTAGCCGCCGTTGTGGTCCACCTCACGAAGGTTCATGGGGGCCACACAGATGCGGTTTTTCAGGGTCACATTGCCGATCTTGATGGGGGAGAGCAGATTGGGATAATAGGGATTCATTGAAAAGACTCCTTTCGTATGCCGGGATACACAGGCAGCGTGACCGTCTGCTGCCTGTGTACCTGCCGCAAATGGGAAATCCTGACGAGATAGAGAACTTTGAAGAAGGATATGAGGTTAGAAAGAAGAATGAGCGTTGGAAGTTCGTCAGGATCACAAAGCTGTTTGCTGTGTGAAATACGCAGAAGGAAGCAGCTTATGCATTCATGATAACAGGCATTGGGCCAAAACACAAATGCCGAACCAGTATGGTAATATTACATTGGGGTTATAGCCGCAGTGCAGCCATAAAAACCGGGCAGGCACAGCTGTACCTGCCCGGTGTATGGAATGAAATTAACCCTGCTCGTCCATGTAGCGGGCATAGGCGCCGGCATAGATGTCGTCCATGCGGCCAAGACCGGAGGACTCCAGATCGGAGATGGTCTTGCGGTAGTCATCCTCGGTGAGGTCGCCGGTGACCACACGGGAAGCGGCCTCGGTGACGGCAGTGAGTACGTCACTGGCAAGGTTCACATACTCGGTCATCTCTTCCGTGTCCAGGGTGCAGGCGGAGGGAATCGTCATGGAATCATCGCCGTATTCCTCGGTCCACAGCTGATAGGCAGCGGTGGCTTCGGGGCAATACTGGAGATCCAGGAACTGCTGCTGCTGATCGGTGGGCAGCCACTGTGCGGGTGTATAGAATACGTTGGCGATGTCGAAGCTCATACCGTCGGGATTATTGGTCATGAGATCGGTGTAGGCAATCTTGCCGTCTGCGTCCTTGGTGTAGGTGAGATCCTCCACGCCAAAGGCAACCAGATCCTTGCCGGGAGCAGTGTAGCAGTAGTTCACATACTGCATGGCAACCTCCGGCTCCTGGCAGGCGGTGGTGATAAACAGCTTGCCGTTCATGGCTACAACCATGGTCTGGGTTACATGTACGTCAATGTCGGTGAGCGCAAAAGGCTCGGCTCTCCAAGTTGGCTCGCTGCCATTCTCGCGGAATGCGGGATCGGTGTATTTGCAGTCGTCCTGCCATACGCCGCACTTACCGGAGTAGTAGGAGGACTCCCAGTTGCCGTATTCCTTACCGGTGGTCATGAAGTCGTCGGTGATGATGCCTTCGGCAAACAGAGAATGGAGATAGTTCAGATAGTCGATAAAGCCTTCGCTGGCATAGCTGCAAACCAGCTCGTCGCTGTCAGGAGCCACCCGCTGGTAGCCTACTGCACGGAAGCCCATAAAGCTGGTGTTGAAGAAGGGAGCAAGACCGCTGTCACACTCAAAGTTGACCAGCAGCGCATTGGAAGCGCCCTTTTCGGCCTTGAAGGCACGGAGCACTTCGGTCAGCTCGTCAAAATTCTTGGGAGCTTCCAGGCCCAGGTCATCCAGCCAGTCGCCGCGGATCAGCAGACCCTGGGAAACACGGGGAATAGAGCGGCCAGCAAACTGGCAGATGCTTCCGTCGGTGTTGTAGACACCTGCGGCAAAGTTGGGATCGGAATCCAGCAGGGCCTTGTAATCCGGCGCATTGTCTGCCAGCAGAGGCTCCATATCCAGCAGAATATTGTCCTCAATGGCGCCCAGCAGGTTGGAGTCATACTGAGAAACCGTCTGGCCGAACATGTCAGGCAGGTCGCCGGAGGCCATCATCAGGTTCATCTTCTCGGAATAGGTAGATTCGCCCAGAAGATTAAAGTCGATGGAAACGCCGGTGGCTTCCTTCATGGCCTCGTGAGGCGGCGTGTCGGAGTAGGTCTTGTCGCCCATGGCTTCCGCGGCGTTCATACGGAGTACGGATACCATGGTGAAGGTATGCTCGCCGGGAATGGGGTATTCAATGGTCACAGCGGGGGTAACTTCTGCTGCGCTGCTTTCCTCCTCGGGGGTGGAAGCGTCAGCCGGAGCGGATTCGGGAGCAGGTGCTTCGGATGCGGGGGCTGCTTCGGATGCTGCCTTGGATTCCGGAGCGGATCCGGCAGATGCAGCGGGCGATCCGCAGGCGCACAGGGCCGACAGCAGGGAAGCCGCAAGGAGTAGGGACAACAGCTTCTTTTTCATTTTGGTTCCTCCAATCAAATTTTCTATGGCGAAGGTCTGCCGCAAAGCGAGGCGGCAGGTTGGTCAGGCTCGCCGTTTTCTAATGCCATCTTATCATGAAAAATGAAAGCTGACCAATGCCGGAACGGTATATCCTATAACATTTATGTAATACTATTTTAACAATTGAAGGGGAAAAAGGAGCAAGTGGATTGCACTTGCTCCTTACCTGAATTATTTATCTAGGAATGCCGCTGCGCTTCCGCCTGCAAGCCATCCGCTGGCAAAGGCCCAGCTCAGATCATTGGTAATCTGCACCTTATTGTTGCGAATATTCAGGAAACGACCGGAAGAGAAGTCGCCAGGCACATACAGCCCCTCGATGAGTCCGCCATCCTTTGCGGTTGCCTGAATGTTCTCGTTGACCAATACGCCGCCAAAGGCACCGTCGGTTCCCAGTCCGCCGGAAACCATGTAGTAGGGGGCTTTGGTGAAGGGAAGCATCTCGTCCGGATCCTTGAAATACTCCGTGTCGATGCCGTTTTTGCACATTTCGTTGTAATGGGCAACCGTTGCTTTGAGATTCTCGGCGTTGATGCCCATTTCCGCAGCCAGTTCCTCCAGGGTATCGGCTTTGGCAATGGATTTTCCCATGCCGGGCATCGGCGGCATTCCTGCGCCCTTTTTGGGGTGGAACGCCTGCTCCAGATCGGCTGCCACGTCCTCCGGATAGGCGGGAGGAGCGGGGAAGCACCAGGGCTGCCGCTTGCCGTCCCGGTAGGCCTGAACGCAGGAGTCCAGCATGCCCTGGTCGAACAGGTAGAAGGACTGGTAATCCGGCTGCTCTGCCAGACGGTTGCCGGTTTCAAAGATGCCGCGGCGCTTCTGGGTGGATTCGTTGATCCAGCGCTTGCCGTTTTTGTTGACCCACAGGGTGGAAGGCTCAGCGGTCATGGACATCAGCGTTTGGCTGGGGCACATGCCAAGCGGTCCCATCAGGCGGATTTCAAAGCTGTCGTAGTCAATATAGGCGCCAAGCTTCTCAGCCAGTGTTACCGCGTCGCCGGTATAGGAGGGGTGGGTGTGACCGCCGTTGCCCATGGGCATGTCGGCGATTTTCGGCACGTATTTTGCTACCAGCTCGTGATTGCGAATCCAGCTGCCGGTGGCAAGAATGCAGGCGCGGGCCGTGATGGTGGTTTCGCCACCGGGATCCTTCGCGGTGACGGAATAGATGCCGTCCTGATGGTCGATATCGGTGACAGCGGTGTTTTTGAGCATGGTTACGCCGTTTTTCTCACACAGGGCAATCATTCGCTTCATCACATAAGCGCCGCCCTGACGCTCCTTTTTGAAAGCGGGAACCTTGGGACCGTCGGGACCGTCGAAAATATAGGTTCCCTCTTTGTAGAGTTCTTCTACGCCTTCACCGGTATCGCAGAGAAAGTCGAAAAATTCACCGGTGGCACGGAAGGTATTGTAGGCCAGGGCGGGGTTCAGCTCCCAATAGGTTTCGTCCATTACCTGCCGCAGTGCGGGCAGGGTGTTGTCGGGAATGCCGTGTTCCTTCTGCCAGCGGCTGCCGTAAACCCGCCAGTCCGCTGCACCCATGGCACCGCCGCCGAAGTTCCGGCGTTTTTCCACAACAACTACCTTCTTGTCGGTGGTTTCTGAGATTCGGGCAGCGGCTACCAGTCCGGCACCACCGCCGCCCAGCACTACGATATCGCAGTCATAGTGGATGGGAGCGTGGGGTTCTGCCTGGACCGGGGCTTCCATCGGGGGCGGTCCACCGACGGGGGCGCCGTTTTTTGCTGCGTCATGCGCCATGGTGGCGAGATCCTGTTCTTGCATGCGATTGCCTCCATTTCTGAAATAATATTGGTTTTTTCTTATCTTAGCATTGGAAAAACCGGATGACCAATGCCAAACAGGTATGGGAGTATTACATAAAAGGTATACCTGCATTCGTTGAAGAAAACCATGGAATTATGTTACAATACAAAATGAAGAAGGATACTATAAAATAGAAGGAGGAAGCTTATGGAACTCAATCAGCTGCACTATTTTGTAGCAGTGGCAAGGTGTGAGAACATTACCAAGGCTGCCAAGGAGCTGTTTATCACCCAGCCAGCCCTAAGCCGTGTGATTCTGCGGCTGGAGCAGGAGCTTGGAACACCGCTGTTTGACCGGCACGGTGGACGAGTAACCCTCAACGAGCATGGACAGTCGTTTCTGCGTTATGTGGAGCCGGCACTGGAGTCCATCAACGCGGGGGTTCATGCGGTGATTGACGAACTGGGCGGACGGGAAATTGTCATTCACAACTACCTGACTGCGGATCTGTTTAAGTCCATCGTAGAGCGATGTCAGGCCGAATTGCCGGATATTACGTTCTCCATTAAAAACATTGGAGACAACGCCAACGACGAGACAATGTTCCAGACCAGACCGGATATTGTGATGCTGCCCACCAAGGATTTTCATAACTATATATTCCCCATGAGCTATATGGAGCGGTGGTGCGTGATTTATAACTGCAAATACCAGTTCCATACGCCCTTTGACGGTACGCGCCTGACCCTGGAGCAGCTGGCTAAGGAGCCGATTGTGCTGTCCGGCTCCAAGCTGGATCGGGAGTTTATGGAGAGCATTTTCCATCAGGCGGGATTAAGTCCCAAGATTCTGCCCTGTGCGACGCTGGCGGATTCCAGCAGTCAGATCAATCGGTGCAAGGGCGTGGGCTTCGTGCCGGTGAGCAACTTCCGCAGCCTCATTAAAAGCATCGACAGCATCCCCATTGCGGCGGCAATGGTGTCGGATCACCCCTGCCAGCGGATGCTCTATCTGGGCAGAAATCCGAAGTTCCTGTCCAATGCCGATGAGTACCGGGTACTGGAGGCCATTAAAAACTATCTGTCCAAGGAAGATGCAGAAACAGACGCCTTCTTTGAAAGCTATTTCGGAATGGAGCATGAGGAATAAACGAGAAGAAAGACAAAGCGGCGGTCTGGATGGACTGCCGCTTTTGAAAACTGGGATGAGAATTGATTCAAAACAATCTCCGGATTCCGGAAAAGCAGGTTTGGGGAATTGCAGCGGTTTGGCCCGAAGCGAAGAGGTATCATATGGAATCCCGAAAATTGACATAATTGTGCATGAAATGATTGACTTAATGGGCTACAAGTGATAAATTATATCAGGATATATATGCTTAGAGAACTATGCCCACTGGAGCGAACGACCAGAAAAACGGGCAGAATCGTCCAGAATAGAAGCCGGTGCCGACCAGTACAGCGGCAGGCTCCGAAATAGCGCGGATATGTCTGGTTGCTATATCGACTGCCATTTGATTCCGCGAATGGACGATGGTGCAAAATTTGAAGATGTGTCCCTAAAATGTGGCGAAGGCAAGACCAGCTGTGCAGCGCATTTTGTGGAAAGAAAAATGAAAACTGAGAGGGTTCGTTGAAGGCGAGTTGAATAGATTGAACGTTGTAGAACAGATGGATAACGGAGCATCGTCCAAGCAGACAGAGGCGCCTGTCATCCTTCCGTATGAGCATGATCGGGAATATTATATTGAACCGATTGGGGAAGTGAAGAAGAAACCGGTCTATCAGGCGATTAAGCGTCTGGTGGATATTGTTGGATCGCTTTGCGCCCTGTGTGTGTTTGCGATTCCCATGCTGGTGATTGCGATTATCATCAAGGCGGATTCCAAAGGCCCGGTGTTTTATTGTCAAGAGCGGCTGGGACTGAACGGAAAGCCGTTTCACTGCATCAAATTCCGCTCCATGCGGCTGGATGCAGAGTGCAATGGCGCCCAGTGGTCGGCGGGTGACGATGACCCGAGAATTACAAAGGTCGGCAGATTTATCCGGAAATACCGGCTGGATGAGCTGCCGCAGTTTTTCCTGACACTCAGCGGGAAAATGACGCTGGTGGGACCAAGACCGGAGCGGGCTTGCTTCTATCAGGAGTTTGAAACGTACATCCATGGATTTTCCCAGCGGCTGAAGGTGAAGCCGGGCTTTACGGGGCTGGCTCAGGTCAGCGGCGGCTATGATCTGCGCCCGGAAGAGAAGATTGTCTATGATATGGAATATATCAAAAACCGGTCCTTGTGGCTGGATGTGAAAATTCTGTTCCGGACGGTAAAGGTTGTGCTTTGCGGAGAGTCGGCAAAGTGATTTTGAAATTCTGCCGGAAAGCAAGACGGGCAGAACGGCATATGCAAATATGCGAGCATTTATTTCAGTAGAAATGGCTCAGGCTCTTTGAGATGTGAGTCTGAGCTGTTTTTCTGTAAGAGAGGAATCAAACTATGAAAAAGGCGGTTATGCTAATAAATGACACCACCTATGCCTTTAATCTGCGCGGTGCGATCATTGAAAAACTGGTTGACGAGGGATTTGAGGTTGTGGTAGTAGGCCAGCTGCTGGAGCACCAGGACGATCTAACGGCGTTGGGGGCGAGACTGATTGGTGTAGAAACTGGCCGGCATGGAACCAATCCTTTTTCCGACCTACAGCTGATGCAAACCTATAAAAAGATCCTGAAGCAGGAAAAGCCGGATGTTGTGCTCAGCTACAATATCAAGCCGAACGTCTATGGCGGCATGGCCTGTCAGCAGCTAAAAATTCCGTATCTGCCCAATGTTACGGGCCTGGGTACCCCGGTAGAGAATCCCGGCAAGCTGCAGAAATTGACCATTCAGCTTTACAAAATGGGTGTGGCCGGCGGCGCATGCGTATTCTTTCAGAACAAAGATAACAGAGCGTTCTTTGAGCAGCACCATATGCTGAAAAAGGGCGCAAAAACGCGGATTCTGCCTGGATCGGGCGTGGATCTTGCCAAGCATCCGGTTCTGCCCTGGAATGAGGATGGGACGGTGCATTTCCTGTTTGCGGCGCGGGTGATGAAGGAAAAGGGAATTGATCTCTTCCTGGCTGCTGCTCGTAAATTTGCGGGTGACAAGGTTATTTTTGATGTTTGCGGCGCCTGTGACGATGAGAACTATCAGGAAATCCTGCAGAAGGAAACACACATCGTCTATCATGGCGAGCAGAAGGACATGACGCCCTTTTACCGGGTATGTTCGTGCTTCCTGTATCCCTCCTATTATCCGGAGGGCATGAGCAACGTGCTGCTGGAGGCGGCGGCGTCTGGCAGACCGGTGATTGCTGCAGATCGGGCTGGCTGCCGGGAAACCCTGGAGGACGGGGTAACCGGATTCCTGGTCCCGGTCAACGATGAGCAGGCTGTGATTGCGGCGACAGAGAAGATTCTGCACATGAGCGATGCAGAACGCAAGGCAATGGGCCTGCGGGGCAGCGAGAGAATTCGGAGAGAGTTCGACCGGGAGCTGGTGGTTGCAGCATATTGGGAGGAAATTCAGCGGGCTTTGGGGGAAGCGTAAAGTGGAAGAAACCATAAGAGTTTTGCATGTCCTTGGAGGGCTGAAAGCTGGTGGAGCAGAATCTTTTGTAATGAATCTCTATCGTGCAGTTGACAGAGATAAGGTACAGTTTGATTTTGTCAAGCACATAACAGAGATTGGCACGTTTGAGGATGAAATTGTAAAACGGGGCGGGAATATATTTCAGTGCCCCAAATACACGGGAAAGAACCATTTTGCCTACTGCAAATGGTGGAATGACTTTTTTACAGAGCATCCGGAATACCATGTGATTCACGGGCATGTGCGGAGCACCGCAGCCATCTACCTGCGCATTGCAAAAAAGCACGGACTTGTTACCATTGCCCACAGCCACAGCACGTCAAACGGAAAAGGTGTTTCCAGTGTGGTGAAGGACATGATGCAGCTTCCGATCCGCAATATCGCGGATTATTTGTTCGCCTGTTCCGATAAGGCGGGAAAATGGCTGTATGGGGAATCGGCGCTGAGCCGCGCCAATTATCGGATGATTCCCAACGGGGTAGATTTGGCACGATTTGCCTATGATGAAAATAAGCGAAATGAAGTTCGGGAGAAGCTGGGAATTCGGCAGGGAGCGTTTGTGGTTGGTCATATTGGCCGCTTTTCGGAGCCGAAAAATCATATCTTCCTGGTGCAGCTGTTTGCCGAGTACCATAAAATAAATCCCGATAGCCGCCTTCTGATGGTGGGAGACGGCGAAAAGTTGGAACCTGTAAAGGCAGAGTGCAGGCAGCTTGGTATTTACGAGCATGTGATTATGCCAGGGGGACGCACGGATACGGAGGACTTTTACCAGGCGATGGATGTATTTGCATTCCCGTCGTTGTGGGAGGGACTTCCGGTGTCAGTGGTGGAGGCCCAGGCCAACGGGCTGCCTTGCTTGATTTCCGATGTGATTACCAGAGACGTTCATTTAACAGACCTGGTGGAGTATTTACCGCTGAGCGATCAGCGTGCATGGATGAAGTCTCTGGAGGAAGCAAAGAAGCGGGGCCATCATCCCATCACGGCGGAGAATCGGGAGCGGCTCCAGCCGTTCGATTCAAAGAACGTGGCGGAGGAACTACAGACGTTTTATTTGGAGCAGGATAAGAGGGCGAGAATATGAGCCAGTACATTTTGCGGCTAGATGATGCTTCGGATTATATGGACACAAAAAAGTGGCAGCGGATGGAGGAGCTTCTGGAGCAGTATGGGGTCAAACCCCTGGTCGGAATCATTCCGGATAATCGGGACCCGTCCTTGGTTGAAAGCTATCAGCAGGATCCGGCGTTCTGGACAAAGGTGGAACGATGGAAGGACAAAGGCTGGGAACTGGCGCTCCATGGGTGCTACCACAAGTATATCACCGAAGAGGGCGGCATGAACCCGGTCAACAAAAGAAGCGAAT
This sequence comes from Flexilinea sp., assembly GCA_963615825.1. GTDB lineage: Bacteria > Bacillota > Clostridia > Oscillospirales > Oscillospiraceae > HGM13006. The sequence continues at coordinate 21,965 of CAVEIY010000005.1, read as the reverse complement.
TTGCAGGAGTGCCGCTGGAGCAGCAATGCCAGATGATTCGACACGGTGTTGAAACGCTGAAACAGCATGGCATTTCCCCCCGCGTGTTCTTTGCACCATCCCATACGTTTGACGAGAATACATTAGCGGCACTGAAAGCTGGATCGGAAATCCGGATCATCAGTGATACCGTTGCCAACGACGTTTATTATCAGGACGAATTTTATTTTATTCCCCAGCAGTCCGGCCATGTGAGAAAGCTGCCGTTTCGGGTCGTGACGTTTTGCTATCATCCCAACATGATGGAGGATGCGGACTTTGCGGCGCTGGAAGCGTTTTTAAAGAATCATATACAGTGCTTTGCGAGCGTATCGGATTTGGCTATGAAAAAGAGAGCGAAGTCTACTTTGGACTGGATGCTTAGAAAAATATATTTTGCAAAAAGGCGATAAACACCATGAAGAAAGTAATGTTTTACATCAATGCAATTCATGATGGCGGAGCGGAACGCGTTATGGTGAATCTGGCGCGGCATTTTTCGGAGAATGAATATGATGTAGTCTTGGTGACATCCTTTCGTGACTCGTGGGAATACCCGGTTGCCAAAACTGTAAGGCGACTCTCTTTAGAAGATCAGGAAATAAAGCAGTCAAGGCTGAAGAGAAATTTTAGCCGTATAAAAAAGCTGCGGGATTTGTGCAAGAAAGAGAAACCGGATGTCCTGATCTCCTTTATGGCGGAGCCGAACTTCCGGGCAATTCTGGCAACCAGAGGCTTGCCGGTGAAAACGCTGGTTTCTGTTCGGAATGATCCGAACAAAGAATATGCCGGGAAAATGGGGCGCATGGTGGGAAAAGTGCTGCTGCCAATGGCGGACGGCTGCGTATTCCAGACAGAAGATGCGAGAAAGTGGTTCCCGAAAAGACTTCAGAAAAAGTCCAGAATTATCTACAATGCAGTAAGAGAGGATTTTTACCAGATTGAACGGACTCCCGTTCAGGGCGAAATCGTTACCTGTGGCCGTTTGGCGGAACAAAAGAATCATGCAATGCTCATTGACGCATTTGCAGAGGTGGTCAAGGAATTCCCCTTTGCAACTTTGAAAATCTATGGGGAAGGACAGCTGCGCGATACACTGCAGCACCAGATCGAACGGCTTGGCTTGCCGGAAAAAGCGTTTTTGATGGGTGCAACCAATGATGTGGGGAAAGCGCTGAAAACCGCAGATCTGTTTGTACTTTCGTCAGATTATGAGGGAATGCCAAATGCTCTGATGGAGGCAATGGCAGCGGGAGTTCCGTGTATTGCCACCGACTGTCCCTGCGGTGGCCCCAAAGAGCTGTTTGGAGAAGCTGGTGCAGCGAAACTGGTCCCTTGCGGAGATGCAGAGCGGATGAAGCAGGCAATTTGCGCGGCGTTAAAAAAGCAAGATCAGGGCAAGGTTGAGCGAAGCTGCGCGAAAAAGTTCTATCCGGATCAGGTCAATGCAATTTGGAAGGAATACATCGACCAGATTGCAGAGTAAGTGAATCAGAGAATAAGAGATGGGGGAACAACGCAATGGCAGTGTATGTAATTGTTTTTATAGCGGTTTCCGTGTGCGCAATCCTGTCTTGTATGCAAATATCTGCAAAGGCCAAAGATGTGATGTATTGGAGCTGCGCTGGTGTATTGGCGCTGCTTTCCGCAATTCGAGATTTCAGCGTTGGCGCAGATACGATGGTGTACTGTGAAGAATTTCATACAATTCGTGGGCTTCCGTTCCTGGAGGCGATGCACTTTAGATGGGAGCAGGGCTATGTTGCGGTGAATTGGCTTCTGGGACAGTTCTTGAAGGATGAAAGATTTCTGCTGATCCTGATGGCATGTATTGTTTTGTTCCCGATTTTTGCATGGATCAAGCGAGAGTCGCAGTGGCCGATCCTGTCTCTTGTGGTGTTTGTCGGTATGGGCATGTGGAATCTATCTATGTTCCATTTGCGTCAGTGGTGCGCCATGGCGGTGCTGACTTTTTCGTACAAGTATATCAAAGAACGGAAATTTATTCCCTTTTTTATCACTGTTTTGATTGCAATGCTATTCCATCGGACGGCGGCGGTATTTGTGCTGGCATATTTCGTGACATGGGTTCCACTGAACAGATGGACGCTCCTGATTGCCATTCCTTTGGCTGCGATAGAGGGAATTGCTGGTGAGGGAGTTATGCGTATTCTAAATCACTTTGCCAGAATCGGCGAAGAGGTGAGCTTTAATGGCGGAATAAAAATGCTGTTTGTCCTTTGGGCATGTGTGCTGGTTGCATTCGTCTTTTTAAAAGAAAGAATTCCGGAAAAGATAGCGCTCTGGTACCGCCTTGTATTTCTGGCAGCATTTATTCAGCCGATTGCCTTTACGTTTTCCAATTGGGCACGGATTGTTACGTACTTTTCGATTTCTCTTGTTATTTTCTTGCCCAATTTTATTATGGAATGGACTCAAACGAAAAAAAACTATTTGCCCAGTGCGATTACAAAATGGACTGGCGGAAAGATCAATTATATTATACTGAGGATGTCCTTTGGGGCTGCGCTGTGTGTTCTGATGTTGATTTGGTTTAAGCTTACTGTTACAGAGCCATATGTATTTATGTCGTTTTAAGCGGAAAAATTCCGATGAATTATGGAAAGATGAAAACCGGTTGTCCGGTTCTGCGTGTGGAGTCATATACATGCTGGGGAAATGACATTTCGTCATAATAGAGGATTTGAAATCATTATCCCAGAAATATGGGAACAGTAAATGGGCGAATGGATTGTGTTCCCTGATAAAGATTGAAAGGCGTGCAGGTATGGTAAAGGTAGTACATTTTATACATGGCTTAAATATGGGAGGGGCAGAGACTTTAGTCAAAAATTATGCGCTTCTTTTAGATAAAGAGAAATTCGATGTTGAAATTCTTTGTTTGAACCATGAGGATTCCCCTTATGAAGGTATTTTAAAAGATGCGGGGATTAAAGTAATATACTTACGGGATAGGCTGGCCATGGGATATCGGAAAGGTCCGGTGGCCAAGTTTTTGAATCACTATGAGTTTTACTTTCAGGTAAGAAAAGCATTGAAAGAGATGAAACCGGATATTTTACATGTCCATTTAAGATTGAGCCATTACCTGAAGTATGCAGGTTTAGATGAGAATGTTTGCATATTTTATACCCAACATCATGACGTAGCTTCGTGGGTTGAGGAACATCCCGATGACTTTAAAAACTGGAAATGGCTTATTGGGCATTACAACACAAATATGATTGCGCTTACACCGCAGATGAAGCTTGAGATGGAGCAGATTTTCAAGTCGGCTAAGGTTGGGGTTATCAACAATGGTGCCGATCTAAGCCAATTTGAACACAAAATTGATAGATGTAAAAAGCGAAAGGAATTGAATATCCCGCAGAATGCGTTCGTTGTAGTTCATGTGGGACGATTTGATCCTGTAAAAAATCACGATTTTCTGCTTGATGTGTTTTGCCAAATAAAAAAGAAACGTCCAGAGGCTTTTTTACTTATGGTTGGCAAGGGAAAAATAGAAAGCAGCGTAAGAGCAAAAGCAGAGAAAATTGGAATCCAAAATGCTTATTCCATTTTCAATGATCGCTCCGATGTCGCTGAAATACTACAGGCTTCCGATGCTGCTGTATTCCCTTCGTTTTCGGAGGGCTTAGGTATGGCTGTAATTGAGATGCAGTTTGCCGGACTTCCGTGCGTCGTTTCTGACAGGGTAAATAAGGGCGTATCTATTTCAAATAGAGTACAGTTTTTAAGCTTGGAGCAAAATGCAGAAACGTGGGCAGATAGACTGCTTGAAATGGCAGATAGCGAGTCGGAAATTCAGTATTATCATGCAGAGGAATGGGATATTCGATATAATGTAAAACAATTAGAAAGCATGTATGACGAGGCAATGGGCAATGGCTGACAGTAGAACAAAAAATACGACAAGAAACATTTTTTCGGGGCTTATATACCGTATTGTAGGGATTCTGCTGCCATTTATAAATAGGACAGTCATCTTAAGAATCCTTGGAGCGGAATACACGGGACTTTCCGGTTTATTTACTTCGATATTAGGCGTGCTCAATTTAGCGGAATTGGGATTTAATACATCGGTTGTATACTCAATGTATAAACCGATGGCGGAACAGAACTGGAAAAAGATAAGCTATTATCTAACCTTGATTTGCAAGGTATATCATATTGTTGGAACAGTGATCTTCTGCGGCGGACTTTGCTGCATGCCCTTCCTACGATATTTAATCGGCGGGACATATCCGCAAGATATCAATATTTATTTCCTGTATTTTCTATACCTTGTGAATTCAGCAATAAGTTACTACTTATTTGCATACAAGGAAACATTATTGTTAGCGGATCAGCGCAAAGATATTACAGACAACATACGGTCGTTAGTGGATACAATAAGGTATCTTGTTCAGTTTTTTATTTTGCTGACAACGCATAACTTCTATGCATATGTAATTGTCCAAATTATAGGGACGATTGTATCCAACCTGCTGATTCAGTTGAGCACCCGAAAGAGGTATCCAGATATTACCTTGAAAAAAAAGGAAAAGCTCAAAATTCCAAAAGAAATGAAACAGCAGACCAGTGCATTGATGATTGGGCAAATTTGTGATACATTCCGGAACTCGTTTGATAGCATTGTAATATCGTCCTTCCTTGGCCTTGTAATGACAACGATTTATGGAAATTACTATTATATTTATTCGGCGGTGTATGGAATTCTGCTCGTTGTGGGCAACGCGTTATCAGGCAGTGTAGGAAACAGTATATCCTGTGAAACAACAAAGAAAAACTATGAGGATATGAGGAATTTCCAGTTCCTTTTTGCATGGATTAGCGCCATTTGTGTAGGATGTCTGGTTACAATGTACCAGCCTTTCATGAAACTTTGGGCGGGACAGCAGTTAATGCTGTCAGATGGAAATATGCTGTTATTCTGCCTGTATTTTTACCTGATTAACATGAATAATATTCGCAACCAATATGTCAATGGCAGCGGAATGTGGGAGTCGCTCAAGACGAGTTATGTATTGGAGGCAGGTGGAAATTTGGTTTTGAATATTGTGCTGGGAAAGCTTCTTGGAATTACCGGAATCCTGCTGGCTACAATTATTACCATATTTTTATTTAACTATATCATGCGGACACACAAGTTATTTCAAACCTATTTTAAGGAGGAAAGCGAAAAGCGCTTTTCGCTTGATCAACTACAATATGCGGGAGTAACAGTGATTGCTTCTGGAGCCGCTTATATGATCGGCAGAGTAATGCCGTTCGAGGGAATTGTTCAAATGATTGTTTGTGGTGGAATAGCGGTCGTGCTTACATGCATTGCATACGCAGGCGTGTTTTACAGAACCAAAAGGTTTGAATATGCAACAGGAAAGATTAAACAGATACTTTGCAGGAAGATTTGAGAAGTAGATTGATTAGAAATGGGGACTTAACAGAATTATGAAAGTTTTTATTACCGGTGCATCTGGTTTCATCGGTTCCAATCTTGCCAAGCGAATTCTGACCACAGAGCCGGATACCAAGGTGATTGGCCTGGACAACATGAACGACTACTACGATGTACGCATTAAGGAAGCGCGGCTGGCCGAGCTTCAGCAGTTTCCGCAGTATACGTTTATCAAGGGCAATCTTGCGGATAAGACGCTGATTCAGCGGATTTTTGAGGAATACCGTCCGGAGGTTGTGGTCAACCTTGGCGCCCAAGCAGGCGTTCGGTATTCGATTACAAATCCGGATGCCTATATGGAGAGCAATATGATCGGCTTCTACAATATCCTTGAGGCATGCCGGCATTACCCGGTGGAGCATCTGGTGTATGCGTCCAGCTCGTCTGTCTATGGCAGCAACAAGAAAGTGCCCTATTCGACAGAAGATAAGGTGGACAACCCAGTGTCCCTGTATGCGGCAACCAAAAAGTCCAATGAGCTGATGGCCCATGCATATGCAAAGCTATACAATATTCCGTGTACGGGGCTGCGCTTCTTCACGGTGTATGGACCGGCCGGACGTCCGGATATGGCCTACTTCGGTTTCACCAATAAGCTGGTGAAGGGGGAGACTATCCAGATCTTTAACTATGGCCACTGTAAGCGCGACTTCACCTATGTGGATGACATTGTTGAGGGCGTTGTTCGCGTGATGAAAAAGCCTCCGGAAAAGAAAACCGGCGAAGATGGGCTTCCGGTTCCGCCGTATGCGGTGTATAATATCGGTAACAGCAATCCGGAAAATCTGCTGGACTTTGTGCAGATCCTGTCAGAAGAGCTGGTTCGTGCAGGAGTTTTGCCGGCTGACTATGATTTCGATGCCCACAAGGAGCTGGTTCCCATGCAGCCTGGCGATGTTCCTGTGACCTATGCGGACACGGCTGCGCTGGAGCGCGATTTTGGGTTTAAGCCGCACACGCCGCTGCGGGAAGGTCTGCGGAAGTTTGCGGAGTGGTATAAAGAGTTTTACATGTCCTAATGGAGGGGATCGTATGAAAATTGCAGTTGCGGGCACCGGTTATGTGGGCCTTTCGATTGCTACGCTGCTGAGCCAGCATCACGAGGTTATGGCGGTGGATATCATTCCGGAGAAGGTCGAGCTGATTAACCAGCGAAAGTCTCCTATCCAGGATGAGTACATTGAAAAATATCTTGCAGAAAAGGATCTCAATTTGACGGCAACGCTGGATGCAGAGGCAGCATACCGGGACGCCGATTTTGTGGTAATTGCGGCGCCCACCAACTATGACAGCAAAAAGAACTTCTTTGACACCTCCGCGGTGGAGACGGTAATCAAGCTGGTGATGGAGTACAATCCCAACGCCATTATGGTGATTAAGTCTACAATTCCTGTTGGCTTTACGGTTTCTGTTCGCGAGAAGTATCACTGCAACAACATTATCTTCAGCCCGGAATTCCTGCGGGAGTCCAAGGCGCTGTATGATAACCTCTACCCCAGCCGTATCATTGTCGGCACTGACGTGAAGGACGAACGGCTTAAAAAGGTGGCAAATACCTTTGCAGGACTGCTGCAGGAGGGGGCCATCAAGGAGAACATCGACACGCTGATTATGGGCTTCACGGAGGCGGAAGCAGTCAAGCTGTTTGCCAATACCTATCTGGCGCTGCGTGTGTCCTACTTTAACGAGCTGGATACCTATGCCGAGATGAAGGGGCTGAATACCCAGCAGATCATTGAGGGCGTTTGCCTGGATCCGCGCATTGGCAGCCACTATAACAATCCCTCCTTCGGCTACGGCGGCTATTGCCTGCCCAAGGATACCAAGCAGCTGCTTGCCAACTATGCCGATGTGCCGGAGAATCTCATTGAGGCAATTGTTGAGTCGAACCGCACCCGGAAGGATTATATTGCGGACCGTGTGCTGGAGATTGCAGGCGCTTATGAGGCAAATGAGGACTACGATCCCAGCAAGGAGCACAGCGTTGTGGTTGGCGTATTCCGGCTGACCATGAAGTCCAACTCGGATAACTTCCGCCAGTCCTCCATTCAGGGCGTTATGAAGCGTATCAAGGCAAAGGGCGCTACGGTGATTATCTATGAGCCGACGCTGGAGAATGGCACAACGTTCTTTGGCAGCAAGGTGGTAAACGATCTGGATGCATTCAAAGCGCAAAGTCAGGCAATCATTGCCAACCGCTATGACAGCTGCCTGGATGACGTACAGGAAAAGGTATATACCCGCGATTTGTTCCGCAGAGACTAATCAAACAACAAAAACGAGAGACTGCCCGGTTGTGAGCAGTCTCTCGTTCTTTTTTGAAGGAGAATGAACCTTTTCGTCTGTTCAATTGTCTTAGTATGTGAAACCGGTTTCCATTCAAGAGAAAGCGAGGTGAGGGAAATGGAGGAGTTTGAACGGCTGCTGCGGGTGCATTTTGGACCGCTGGAACGGTTTGTGAAGTTCAAGCTCAGCGGCACTGGGGATGCCGAGGACATGCTCCAGGAGATATGCCTGACTGCCTATGAGAAATTCCATACATTGCGTGACCTGGATAAATTTAAGCCCTGGATTCTGCAAATCGCCAGGAATAAATGCAAAAACTACTTCTTGGCGAAAAAGCCGGAGCATGTTCCATTGGACACAGTGGAGCCTTATCTGGCGGCCAGCCTCTGGGGGCCTGCGGAGGCCGTACAGGATACGCTGAGCCTTATGCGGGAGCAGGACCGTGATGTACTGGAGCTGACGTATTTTAACGGCCTGTCCCAAGCGGAGATTGCAAAAAAACTGCAAGTTCCGGTAGGCACCGTAAAAAGCAGGATGCACACGGCGAAGCAGCACTTCCGCGCCATTTACCCAACTACGACGAAAGGAAATGATCCGATGAAAAATCTGCCGATTACAATGCCTGAATACACAATTACCCCAAGCGCCGAAGCGCCGTTCTCTGTCAAATGGGAGGAGCTTATGGGCTGGTTTATCGTCCCCAGGGAGGGGGAAGCGCTCAAATGGGCAATGTATGAATTCCCATCCGGAAAGCGCACCATGTATGTGGATATGACGGTGCAGGGAAAGGCAAAGGTCCACGGAATCGAGGGCGTGAGGATCCGCAGTGTGGAACACGACCCGGTACCCAGTGAACAGATTGGTGACCGGAGGGATGTGGAGCGGTTCTTTATTGCCCAGCTGACGGATACCCACTGCCGCCTGCTGGCAGAGCGCCACACGAATGCAGACGGAGTTCAGGAGTATCTCACCTTCCTGGATGGCGACGATTTCCTGGAAAACTGGGGCTTTGGTCTGGATAATTGCGGAAACGAGACGAATCTCCACCAGAAAGGGTTCGTTCGCCTGGATGGAGACGAGATTCTAACTGGCGATACGGACTGGCCGCTGGACATTGTTGGGCGCTATACCGTGACCATCCAAGGAAAAAGCTACGATACGGTTTGCGTCTGGGATGTGGAATGCTACGAGTACCAGAACGGTGTTTGCAGCCAGCAGTTTATTGACCGAAATGGCCGAACAATCCTTTGGCGTCGGTTTAACCGGGATGACTGGGCCTTCCATCACTTCGGAAAACGCTGGACAGAAATGCTGCCGGACAATGAGCGGGTAACAATCAATGGACAAACCTATGTTCATTGGTATGACTGCATCACGGATTACATCCTGGCGTAAAACAAAGAAACGGCTGGCGAATCGGCTGCGGCGCAACGGCAGAAAACAGCTGGATACATTGACGGCGGCAATTTATTCAGGGAACGTTACGGTAATGGTGGTGCCGACCCCTACGGTGCTGTCCAGGGCAATCTTCGCGTTGTGACGCTCTGCCACATGCTTAACAATGGATAATCCCAATCCGGTGCCGCCGGTGGCGCGGCTGTGGCTCTTGTCCACCCGGTAGAACCGTTCAAAAATCCGCTCCTGGTGCTCCGGGGGAATGCCGATGCCCGTATCACTGACGGCGAGGCTGTGATCCTTTAGCGTGACCGTAACGGTGCCATTGACCCGGTTGTAGCGAATGGCGTTGTCCATTAGATTGTATACCAGCTCCCACAGACTGTTTTTCTCGCCGCGGACAATGGTTTCTCCACCCTCCAGCTGCAAGGCGATTCCGCGTTTCTCCGCAGAGGGCGTCAGGGTTTCCATGCACTCCTGGGCAATGGCGTGGAGGTCTACCGGTGCATGGGATACCGGCGTCTGATCCTCGTCCAGTCGGCTCAGTCGGATGATATCACTGATGAGATTCAGCAGCCGTCCGGCCTCCCGGTGAATGGTACCGGCAAAGCGCTTTACATCCTCGTCCTTTGCCATGCCGCTTTCAATCATCTCTGCATAGCCGGAGATAGAGGTCAAAGGCGTTTTCAGCTCGTGAGATACGTTGGCGGTAAATTCCTGCCGGATGCTCTCCCGGCTCTGACGCTGCTGCTGAATTTCCACCACAAAGGGCTTCAGCTCCGGATAGACCCGCTTGGGATCGTTGGCCAAATCCGGGTCCTCCAGATCCTCCGGGAGCTTTTTGATCGGCTCTACCAATCGACGGGTTAGCAGCACCGCAAAAAGAATGGCCATTACCATCAGAATGCAGATGGCCAGCACCAGATAGGGAACTGCACTGCCGTAAATCTGATAGATGTTGCTGGCAGAGCAGGCAACTCGCAGGATTTCGCCGGTGGGCAGCTTTACGGCATAGTAATAGTCCTCGGTGCCCAGCGTATCAGAGGTACGACGGCTGCTGCCGTGACCGTTTTCCAGTGCAGACTGCACCTCGGGACGGTCCAGGTGATTCTCCATGGTGCTGGCGTCTGCGGCACTTTCATAGAGTACGGTGCCATCCTGCTCAATCAGCGTAATTCGCAGTTGATCTCCAGCAAAACGGGACAGAGCGTTCGGCTGACCGCTTTCCTCATAGGCGGCGGCAATCAGCTCACCCTGCTGCTGGAGATCTGTCTGTACCTGGGTGCGAAAAGCGGAGAAAAATGCAAATCCCGAACATAACGCTGCCAGAATTGCAGAAATCAGCCCCATATAAAACAGATTCAGCGTAATCTTTTCTTCCATGGCTCATTCCTCCAATCGTTCCAGCTTGAAGCCCACGTTCCGGATGGTCTGGACCATAGCGCCCTTTGCACCCAGCTTTTGCCGGAGGGTCTTGACGTGCATATCCAGGGTTCGGCTGGAAAGCTCATAATTATAGCCCCAAATCCGCTCCATAATCACATCCCGGGTAAATGCGTTCCCGGGGGCGGACAGCAGCAGCTTTAGCAGCTCAAACTCTTTATATGTAAGCTCTACCGGTTTGCCGTCTACGGTGACCAGGTGCTTTTCCTCGGACAGATACAGTCCACCATAGCTATACTCCGCCGGAAGCTTTGCAGTAGCAGCCCCGCGGAGTCTTGCTTTTACCCGGCTAATCAGCTCCATAATGCCAAAAGGCTTTGGCAAATAGTCATCCGCACCCAGGTCCAGCCCCCGTACTGTGTCCAGCTCAGAGTCCTTAGCCGTTACCAGAATGATGGGAATATCCCGGGTGTCCATCCGGGTCCGAAGCTTCCGGAGAATGGTCAGCCCATCCTCACCGGGCAGCATAATATCCAGCAGAATCAGGTCCGGCGTCCCTGCGGACAGGGCGGTATAGAAGGGGGCGGCACTGGGAAAGCTCTCCGCCTGAAACCCGCTGCTCTCCAGGGCATATTGTTCCAGCTCCCGGATTTCCGGATCGTCCTCCACAATAAAAATCTTCATATGGTTCACCTCTTGGCTAGAGTATAGCAGTCCTGCGTAAAAATCAAAGCCCCTCTATGTAAAACCTGTGTAAAAAATCCGGCCCCGTTTTCGAGCAGCTTGAACAAAAGAATACAAAGCGTCCGAAATTCCGGACTTTAAGAAAAATGACATCAAATTACAGTAAAATTCTTCTTGAAATTTCTCACCGGACGCGGTATGATTATGAGGAAATAGTATCGGGAGAGGTGTATCCATTCTGGTGTAAAGAACTGGAAAATATGGGGCGCCTCAGGGGGATCAAAGCAGTGCAGCTTTGCCTGTCCGATGCAATACGATGAAGTAAAGGAGAGCGAGTAAACCATGAAAAAAGAACTAACCAGACTCTTTTCTGTCCTGCTCGCGGCGGTGCTGGTGTTCGGCACCCTGCCAGTTTCTGCAATGGGAACTGACGTAGCCGATCCGCCTGCCAGTGCAGCAGACGACGTTGCGGTGGATGAGTCCGCGGCGGAGCCGGAAGAGCAGTCTGCGGAGGAAGAGGCTGTTGCGGTGCAGCAGCTGGATTCTGTTGATGGATATGACATGAATGTTATGCTATTGGACTGTGGCAGAAAGTATTATTCTGTAAATAGCATCGAGACGTTCATCGACGAGGCTTCTGCGGCTGGCTTTAATTATATTCAGCTGGTGGTAGGCAATGAAGGTCTGCGCTTCCTGCTGGATGATATGTCTCTGACGGTCAATGACGCTACTTATAAGAGTGACGCGGTTAAGGCAGCCATTCAGACGGGCAATGCTGACTATAATAAAACGGTTGAAGATACCAAAAATAAGCATGCAGCATACAACCCTGAAAAGAACGAATTGACTCAGACTGAGATGGATGCCATCATTGCATATGCACATCAAAAAGGTATGGGCGTGATTCCCTGCATCAACTCCCCTGGGCATATGTATACCATTCTAGAGGCAGCACAATCTCTGACAGGTAGCCAGGAATATGCTTATAAGACTGCGTCGGAAATTGATGTAAGCAACGACGATGCAACGGACTTTACTAAGGCGCTCTTGAAAAAGTATATGAATTACTTCGCAGGAAAAGGCTGCCGGTACTTTAACATGGGCGCTGACGAGTATTCCTTTAGTCAAATCGCGGGTACATTTAAGAGTGACTCCGAAGACGGTATGTACGCAGAGTTTATTACCTATATGAATGAAGTCGCAGCGCAGATTAAAGACTGTGGAATGAAGCCGATGGCGTTCAATGATGGTGTTTACTATGGCTCGGAGACTTCTGCTGGTACGGTAGACAAAGATATTATTGTATTCTATTGGTCTTACGGATATGGTCGAAATCAGTATTGGGGCTATGCGCCTGCTGCAACATCTCTACTGACCAAGAATGAAAACAGCTTGATTAACACTAACCAGTATTATTACTGGGCACTGGGAAAGTCAGATTATCAGTGCGATAGTACCAGGGCAAGCCAGTTTAACTACACAAAATTTGATGATAGCAGTATAATCACCAATCCCAAAGGTTCTATGTTCTGCGTTTGGTCAGATTTTCCGGGAGATGGGACAGAGGATTATGTAATCCAGAAAACCGAGGGGGCAATAGCGGCCTTTGGAGCAACGCTTCCCAAGGTCAATACACCGGAAGAAGCAACTACCCCCACCGAGCCGGAAGAGCCGGACGAAATTACCATCAGCAACGGCGACAATAAAGTCACGGAACCGGTTTCTCTCCAGAAGGATGGAAAACTGACGCTTACTGCAAGCGTGGAGGCTACGTGGTCTACAAAGGATACGGATATAGTCAGTTTGTCCGCAGTGGAGGAGAGCACGGCTGCATTGGCTGCAACGGATGAAACCACTGTAACGGGAACTGCTGTGGAAGTGACTGCACTGAAAACTGGAACGGCTACCATTACTGCGACTGCTGGCGATAAGAGTACCTCCGTTTCTGTGAGTGTTACTGCGGATTCGAGCGATGATCTTAGCAACGTTGACCCGCTGACCATTGAGTATTGGATTACCAATGCAAAAGGAACGGGTACTACAACGAAGGCTAATTCTTGTAAGATTTATGCGACGGCGAACGGTGTTAATTCTGGAGAGGGCGCTGCCATATATGATCTGCTCGCTGATAAAACAATTGAAAGCGAAAATCCTGACGGGCGTGTTTTTTGGCAGGCTAGAATGTTGAATCGCACAACGGATGAGCAGACGAATAAAGAAGGCGTGGATAAAACCTCGAGTGGCGTGGAATTTACAAAGGTGCGGTATTTGACCACAAAGTGGCAAGTATATAATGTTGCTACAAGTGAGTGGACGGATGTATACGCCAATCCGCAATATGTAGTCTACTATATGGAAACTTTGGATATCTCAAATACGAAAACCAAACAAACTGAATTGGATGTCAGAGCTTCCGACTGGGGCACGAGAGGAACGAATATTGATAGTTTTGTTTATCCGGCATACTACAGTAAAAAATATACTACCGGAAGTGGCTGGAACAAACAAACGAAGTATGGCGGTTTGTGCTCCCTTTCGTTCCAGATTGTATACGAAACTGGCTCCAAAAATCCTGTTGATGAAACAGCTGGAAATCTCATTACGAAAACGTATTTCTATAACCAGTGGGATAAACGTGGCGTAGGTACCCTTAACCTCACTGGAGACGGTTATGAGATTTACAAGGTCACAGCTACAACTGGAACGTTAGATTACACAGAAGGAAACACGAATTGTCAGTACACGGATACGGAAATATCCGAAGTTGATTTGTCTTGGGCAAAGGACGAAACAACCGTGTTCGAGGTCGACAAAAATAATTCGCAGAAATCCGTTACGATTAAAAATGACACAAGTAATCCCACTGTGAATACAGATGCGGAGAAGAACCTAAGCTGGAGCAGAACAACCAGCTATGGTAATGGAAAAGGCAACAACGCTATCCTAATTCGTATTTACGTTACGTCAAAAGCGGACGACAATCTGACGGTTCATTATCTGCTTGACGATGAGAATAAGACAGAGTTCCATAATTATCAGATTGGTATTAGCGCAAAAGGGCTGAATGGCAGCAGCACAGCCTTTGATGAAAACTTTGGTGTGACAAAAGATGCCGATGAGAAAGTTAATGGATTGCAGTATAATTCGGTCATCAACTTTAAGGGAAACGAAGAGACTGTAGAGTGGCAACTTGAGACGATGCCGAGCATAAAACCGGAATACCGTTATGCGAAGTATGAATTGGTGAATGCGTATACAGACAAGGATGAAGGCGGAAAGAATGCCTATCTGATCTATCGCATCAGCACAACATCCTCTTTTGTCATTGACTTTGGCACGCCCCTGACGCTCAAGCCTGCAGAAGTGGTTCCTGGTTTTACAACAAATAATGCAGAAATTACGGGTGTGAGTGTAGGCAACGCGAAATACGGAACGGTCACGGTAAACGACACAGACAAGAGCATAACCTATACGCCGAGTCCAGAATTCGCAAGTAGTAAAGACGGCGACTTGTTTACTGTCACGTATACCGGTAAAAAAGTGGTAGACGAAGGGACACAGTCGGGTTCCATCACCTATGTTGTTCATATCTACCCCGCCTCCAACGTTCTCTACGAGGAGAATTTCCTGAGCAAAACGGAGGGGGATAATACCTGGACTCTTGATGGCGCGGCGGCAAACAATACCCAGCAGACTCAGCAGGCCAAGGAAAAGAAAAATGCTTTTGGCTATGATGAATCCTATAAGGACTCCCAAAGCTCCAACGGCGTTTGGTCCATTGGCAACCTGTCAACGGAGAACCGCAGCACACCGCTGACCACCTCGTTCTATGGCAACACCTTCGATCTGATTGGCGATTGTGGCCCGTCTACTGGCCGTATTTTCCTGATTGTAACCAAGCAAGGCGCAGATGGAAAGAAGCATACCACGGTCGTGGATGTTGACACTCGTTATGATGATGGTGAAACAGAGGTTATTCATCAGGTTCCTCTGGCCCATGTAAAAATGACCGGTGAAAAGTATGGTTATGATGATGCACTTTGCACGGTAAAGATTTATGCGGCCGGACTGGATGAGATTAAATCCACTGCTACTGCAGTGATGGCAGCTGCTGATGTGGATGACAATGTAGAAACGGACGATCTGCTGGATCAGATTCTGGCGGAAAACGGCCTGTCCATTGAGGACGTGGATTATATCACGACTTCTGTGGCGGACACGTTGGATGTGGCAGCAACTCCGGCTGCAGTCGATCTCTACAGCGCTGCACTTGCAACCGACGGAACGAACAACTCTGGTTATCCTGCCGGCGATCATGTTGCGATTGATGGCTTCCGCGTTTATCGTACGACTGACGAAAATGATGCGGTTGCACAGAATTACCCGGAGGATGAACAGAAGGTCACCTATGAAAATATTTGGGAGGTTGCGAATGAGTCTTTCGTTGGCTTCACCGATAAGAATACAGCGGTGGAGGGAAAGGTCAAAGATTACATCGCAGCAGGTGGCCCTCAGAATGAAATTTACCTAAAGCAGGGGAATGCTCTTGTATTTAAGATCCCTGAGCTTAAGAAAAGAACGATCCAGGTTAGCCTTCGTGCAGTAAAGGACAATACTTCCGTAGCAGTTGACGGGAAAACCATCTCCTCTGTGACTGAAATGTACTATGAGATTACTTCAGACGAGAATGGAACCTTCACTATTGTAAACAAAAATGATAGCATCCTTGCTGTTGGTAACGTGAAGCTACCGAGCGGGATTACGACTGATGGTATCGTCCAGGCGAAGGATATGGACAATGCAGAGATTGTAAATGCAATCCGTTATGCACTCCACGGCGCAGAAGAGCCTGATCCCGAGCCTGAGCCGGAACCCGAAACCTTTGAGCCGGCCACATTCGATGTGAGCGGTAATGCAGTAAGCGTTATTCGCAATAAGGTTGTGACGCTGAAGATTAAGGTCTCCGACGACGTGGCTTACGTTA
This sequence comes from Flexilinea sp., assembly GCA_963615825.1. GTDB lineage: Bacteria > Bacillota > Clostridia > Oscillospirales > Oscillospiraceae > HGM13006. Next base: position 5,736 of record CAVEIY010000005.1, on the reverse strand, counting down.
CCGTCAACGGCGTGAAGTATACCCGCACTGGTCTCCAGAGTGCATTCCAGAAAACCCGCACCATCCGCGTGATCAACACGATTCCCAGAGATGCGGAAAAGACCTATGAGATCATTGCGTATAATGCTGACGGTGTGGCGAGTAAAACGGTCACAAAAACAGTGAAGTAAGAAAGGAGGGTACGCAATTGAAAAACTATGAAAAGCCGAAGATGATGGTACTCTCTTTCACTGCAAATGATGCTCTTTGCAGTTGCGCTGCAAAGACTCGTTTTGATAAGAATTTATCCAATACTCTCGAAGAAGCGTTTGGAAATGCAGACGGTGTTAGCGGTTTCTTCTCCAAGCTTGATGGAGAAACTGCTCAGTTGTTTGATGATGCTAAAACTTGCGAAAACTCCTATGCGCCGTATTGCAAGAACACTCCGGCGGGATATAATCTTTTCACCTCTTAACCCCTAACCCAAGCGCCCATACCCCTGCGGGTGTGGGCGCTTCTTTCGCGAAAGGAACATATATGGAATATTATTACAACTTCTGCGGCGTGCCCTTTCGCGTAGCCGCACCCATGGCTTTATGGGAGGATCAGCATAGTCCTAAATTTTCCTGTAAACCCGAAATGCCGTCAGTACAAATAGAAATTGTTCCGACTGCCCAACTGCCAAAACCGTCAGGCAAGCAATTAGGGCATAAAGGCGAGAAATTTATTTGGCGCGATGGGACAGTAATCACTCGCCTGACACATGATTCGTTCCAAACAAATCCGCATTTGCTTTGTTCCTATGATATGGAGCATCCGGAATCGGTTTACTGCATTGCTCGGGAGGATGCATGGAAGTGGGCTGCGGGGTCTACGTTCCTTTGGCCCGGTGTATCCCTGCCGCAGCTACTGTTATACCACCATACGCTGGTATTCCATGCAGCCTACATTGAGCATCAAGGCCGGGGCATCCTGTTTACGGCTCCCAGCCAAACGGGAAAGTCCACCCAGGCATCCCTTTGGGAGAAATACCGCGGTGCCAGAATTTTAAACGGCGATAAAGCGGGGGTGCAGCCAGGAGAGACGACGACGGTGCATGGCATGCCCTTCTGCGGCACCAGCGGAATCTGCGAAAATGTTTCCCTGCCGCTCCGGTGCATTGTGGTACTGTCTCAGGCAAAAGAAAACACTGCACGACGGCTAGGGGTACGGGAAGCGCTTCCGCTGCTGAGCCCCAATGTCTTTGCGGACCAGCTGATTGCAGAGGAGTGGCAGAAAACTCTAATGCTGCTGCTGGATTTGGTGGAAAACGTGCCCATCTATTCGCTGGCATGCACTCCGGATGTTCGGGCAGTGGAGGCTTTGGAACAGGCGATGGCCCAGGATGGGCTGACAAATCATCACTAGGAGGCGCTTATGAACGCTTATCAGGCATACAGAGAGCTTCTTTTTGCACGGGCGGATACGCAGGGCATTCCACTGTCTGGCACCTTTGAGCTGACGCCCCGCTGTAATTTCAACTGCAAAATGTGTTATATTCATCGTTCTGAGCAGGATGCGCTGGCACTGGCTGAGGAGCGTTCTGCGGCACAGTGGTTATCTCTGGCTGAGGAATGCTGTAGCCAAGGCACACTGCTGCTGCTGCTCACGGGTGGGGAACCGCTGATCCGAAAAGACTTTCGGGAAATTTACACGGGCTGCCGAAAGCTTGGGCTGATGATCTCCATCAACTCCAATGGTTCGCTGATTCAAGACGATATGCTGGATTTCCTGGCAGCCGATCCGCCGTCCCGGGTGAATATCACGCTGTATGGTGCATCTCCGGAGACATATGGTGCGCTATGCGGCAATCCGGATGCCTACCATCAGACGGTTCGCGCCATTGAAAATCTGCAAAAGGCGGGAATTTTGGTGAAGCTGAATTTTTCGGTAACACCTTATAATCGGCAGGATGCACCGGCGGTGTATGCATTTGCCAAGGAGCACAGCTTACCTATACAGGCGGCCAGCTATATGTTCCCGCCGGTACGTGCCTGTGAGCATGGGTCGTTTTGCGCGGATCGGCTGTCTCCGGAGCAGGCGGCAGAGGAAAAGCTTCGTTATGATTGTTCCAGATTCACTGCGAACGAATTGAAGGAGCGCTGGGAGGGGTTGCTTTCGGGCGCTGCGGTACCGGACCCCGACAGCGAATGCCAGGAACTCCCCACGCAAAAGCTGCGCTGCCGTGCAGGAAGCAGCACTTTTTGGGTGACTTGGGATCATCAGCTGCGCCCTTGCGGCATGATGACCGAACCATCGGTGGACCTGACAGGGCTTCCGTTTGCGGAGGCGTGGCAGCAGATTCATCAGATGCGGGAGGATATTATGGTCCCGGCGAAATGTACAGCCTGCCCAGTGCGAAACGCCTGCGACCAATGCGCAGCGGTGTGCTTTGCGGAAAGCGGAAGCTATACGAAGCCACCGGAATTCATGTGCCAAATGACTGGCGCATATCTTCAGCAAATCCGGGAACAACTTGACAAAATGTAAAATTATACCTGATTGAGTGATTGACAGATAATTACCTGCTGTGCTAAAATACAATATTGCAGAATTACGTAAAAGAGAGGCGGTTGGTGCGCTTGGATACCCTGCGAAAAATACGCAAGAAGATCAAATCCGGCGCACTGCGGGAGTTCTATCATGAGGCAATCTGGGTGTGGGGCTATATCCGCAAATACCGCCTGGCAGTTGGCATCTATATTCTGTTGGGGCTGCTGTCCACGTTGATGGGCTTGGGCACCTCGGTTGCGTCCAAGTACCTCATTGATGCGGTAACCGGCTATAAAACAGGAACCATTGGAGCTGCAGCTGCTGCTATGGCGGGGATGCTGGTGATGAGCATTTTGCTCCGCAGTGTCAGCAGCCTGGTTGGCGCGAAAAACAGCGTCTACATCCATAACGAAATTCAGGCGGAGGTCTATGGGGCGGTACTCAATACCGCCTGGGAACCGCTGGAGGATTACCGCCCCGGTGATCTGCTCAGCCGATTGACTTCCGATGTGGATACGGTGGCGGCCAGTGTGACCAGCTTCGCACCGGGCTTGATTTCAGGTCTGGCGCAGTTTTTCGGTGCGCTGATAATTATGTTCTATTTTGACCCTACAATGGCACTGATTGCGCTGATTGCCGTACCGATTTCGGCGGTGTTGTCCAGGCTGTTGGTGGGACGGATGCGAGAGCACAACCGCCAGATGAAGGCCATTTCCAGCGATGTGATGTCCTTTTATGAGGATTCCCTTACCAATATTACCAGCATCAAGGCGTTTGATGTCACCGGGCTGTTTTATGGAAAAATGCGTCGGCTTCAGCAGCGCTACCAGAAGGAATATCTGGATTATAACCACTTTTCGGTACGGACGTCAGTATTCTTGTCCCTGATGGGTACGGCGGTATCGGCGGGATGCTTTGGCTGGGGCGTATTTCGGCTGTGGGGCGGCGCAATCACCTATGGCTCGCTGACCATGTTTTTGCAGCTGGCATCTTCCCTCAGCTCCTCCTTTTCCGCATTGATTGGACTGGTATCCTCTGCGATTTCCATTTCCACCTCGGCGGGACGTATTATGGCAGTGGTACAGCTGCCGGAGGAACCGAGCGGCGAGGGAGTTCCCAAGGAAACACTCAATCAAGCGGAGGTATCCATTCAGCATGCGGCGTTTTCCTATCAGAATGGAGAACCGGTGCTGCGAGATGCCTGCTTTGCTGCGGCGCCTGGAGAACTGGTTGCACTGACAGGACCGTCCGGCGAAGGCAAGACCACCATGCTGCGGCTGCTGTTGGGGCTGATTCGGCCACAGCAGGGAACTGCGGATCTGATCTGCGGCGAGACGAGCTATCCACTGTCTGCGGAAACCCGAGGCGCATTTGCCTATGTGCCACAGGGAAACAGCATGTTTGCCGGAACTATCCGGGAGAATTTGCTTTTGACCAATCCAGGCGCGGACGATGCCCAGCTGGAGCAGGTGCTTCGGGTGGCCTGTGCGTATGATTTTGTAATGGAATTGCCCGGCGGACTCAATTATTCCGTGGGCGGCCATGGCAAGGGACTTTCGGAAGGACAGGCACAGCGGCTTGCCATTGCCCGGGCATTGCTCCGGGGCGCGCCGATTTTACTGCTGGACGAAGCTACTTCGGCGCTGGATGAGGAGACGGAACATCAGCTGCTCCGAAATCTGATGAACAGCGGACTGGTACATACCTGCATTTTCGTGACCCATCGTCCAGCCGCTACTACCATTTGTCGCCGCCGATATCGGGTGGCGGACGGAACGGTACAGGAGGAAACCCCATGCAGCGAGTAGAGAAAACGGTGGATACTGCGCTGCTGATGGAGGAATACCGGACGCTGCTGGATACCGGAGCACTGCTGCCCCTACAGATTACCGGCAGCAGTATGACGCCATTTTTGGTGCCGGGACGGGACAGCGTTATGCTGGAAAAACCGAAAAGACCCCTGCGCACTGGGGATATGGTGCTGTATCAGCGAGACAATGGGGCATATGTGCTCCACCGGATTGCGCGCAGAACGCAGAATGGGACGTTTTCCATCATCGGGGATGGTCAAGATCAAATCGAAACGGGCATTCGTGAGGCACAGGTTTTTGCTGTGGTACGTTATGCAACGCGCAAGGGAAAGCGGCAGAAACCCGGATGCTTCTGGTGGGAGTTCTTTGCCCACGTCTGGATTCATTTGATTCCAGTCAGAGCACAGCTGCGGCGGATCTATTCCGCCGGAAAGAGGAGGAAGTCAACATGAAGGTTTCAAAGGACTTTATTCTGCGGGAAATCGCAGGAGAGTATATTCTGGTGCCGACCGGAGCCAGCGCAGCCAAGATCAACGGGCTGATTACCATGAACGAGCTGGGCTGCTTTATTTTCAAGACCTTAAAAGAAAGCCAGACCATGGAGACGCTGGTGGACGCAATTGTGGCGGAGTATGACGTGGATCGGAATACGGCCCAGGCGGATGCCCAGGAGTTCCTGACGCAGCTGGACGAAATCGGCGGGCTGGAACAAGCGGATGATTGATATCCATCTGCATATTCTTCCGGGGGTGGACGACGGATCGCCGGACCTGGAATCGTCCCTGGAAATGGCACAGCTGGCGCTGGAAAGCGGCGTACAGCGTGTGATTGCAACGCCGCACTGCAACCTGCCCGAGACGTCCTGCCTGAATACAAAAGGCGTACAAATGCAGGTGGAAAGGTTCCGCAGCGCGCTGGAACAGGCGGGGATCCCACTGGGGGTATATGGAGGCATGGAGATTTTCGGCACGCCTCAGACGGCACAGAGGCTCCAGCGCGGGCAGCTTTGCACATTGGCGGGGTCCCAATATCCGCTGATTGAGTTCCCCTTTACGGGGTATGCCCAGGAGGCTACGGAGATTCTCGACTCCGTCCTGCAATTGGGGCTTCGGCCCATTGTGGCCCATCCGGAGCGGTATCGCTACACCCAATCGGACCCGCGGCTGCTGAACCTGTGGGTAGAGATGGGGTGCCTGCTGCAAATTAACCGCGGCAGCCTGTTCGGACGCTTTGGGCGGCATGCCGAGGCGCTGGCCCATGGGCTGTTGGAGCGGAATTTCGTGTCCTTTGTAGCAAGCGACGCCCATTCGCCCACAGTCCGGACACCATGGCTTCGGGATGCGGCGGAATTTTTACTGCGGGAGTATCCCAAGGAAATGGCATGGGCACTTCTGGAGGAAAATCCACGGCGGGT
>CAVEIY010000004.1:0-36270 GCA_963615825.1 Flexilinea sp. | reverse complement strand
CCGAGTGCAGCGATCCTGCGGCCATTGCCCAGTATGTGGACTATCTCTACTCCGACGCTGGCATTCTGCTGGCCAACTACGGCGTAGAGGGCGAGACGTTCAACTATGTGGACGGCAAGCCGGTACTCACCGAACTGGTTACCAACAACCCCGACTACAGCTATAACCTGGCGCTGAACATCTTTACCTGTGACCGTCAGACTCCCGTTCCCTTTATCATTGACGAGCAGAAGGCCCGGAACGACTACTCCGAGGATCAGAAGAATGCGGTAGAGGTATGGAGCAATGCCACCGACGGTCTGTACAACATCCCCCGTCAGGGCGTTAACATGACCACCAAGGAGCAGGAGGAATACAACCGGATTTACAGCGACATCGACACCTATATGGACGAAACCATCTCCAAGTTTGTGGTGGGCGACCTGTCTCTGGAGCAGTTTGATGCATTTGTAGCGCAGCTGAAGGATATGGGCATCGAGGACTGCATTGCCATCGAGCAGGCGGCCTATGACCGGTATCTGGCGGCATAAACCGTATTGTTTGGCCCTGCGGCGTATGTGCCGCAGGGCCTTTATATGGATGAAATCGGGAACAATTCTTTGATTGGATCCGGATAAGGAATCTGCGGAGGCTATTGTGCTGCGTGGATTCCTTTGCTATAATCAGGTTAAACCAAGGAAGCATGCCCAAAATCGGGGCAGAAAGGAGCGCTTGCAATGGAATTGACCCAGCTGCGCTATTTTCAGGCGGCAGCCCAGTATGAACATATGACCAGAGCGGCTGAAGCGCTTTACACCTCCCAGTCCTCCCTGAGCAAGACCATTGCAAGACTGGAGGCAGAGATTGGCCAGCCGTTATTTGATCGGGTAGGAAACCGCATCCGGCTGAACGCGGCGGGCCGTCAGTTTGCGCAGGCGGTGAACCTGATGCTGCGGACATTGGACGACAGCGTCAGTGCCCTTCGACAGAACAATGCGCAGGTTTCTATGGCAGCGTCCATGCCGGGCTTGCTGCCGGATCTAATGGAGCGCTTCCGTAGCAGTCATCCCAATGTACAGCTCCAGCAGCGTTTGATGGAGCCAAACGCCATGCTGACGGCACTGCTCCAATGCCAGCTGGATTTGGCCGTTTCCCATCAGCCGCTGTATCATGGCAATGTGGTCTGGCAGCCGGTATATCGGGATCGGGTGATTGCGGTGGTATCTCTGGCCCATCCGCTGGCTCACGAAGGTCCCATCCCACTCGCTGCCCTTCGGAATGAGCAATTTGTCTCCAACAATGCAGGCTTTGGAGCGGAACAGCTGCTCCATGGGCTTTGCGCCCAGGCTGGCTTTGTACCAAGGGTTTCGCTGGAATGCAACGAGCCGGAGCTGCTCTATAAAATAGTGGCCGGAAATAACGGGGTCATGCTGACGCCGGAATTGCCGTTTTTGTGGAAGTCCCTAATGCTGCATCCAGATCCTCCGTTCCAGTTCCTGACGGCGCTGCCCCTGACCGATGCGGACGCCTATGTGGAAATTGGCCTGGGCACATTGAAGGACCGGCAGCTTCCAAGCAGTGTGCAGGATTTTTGTCAGCTGGTTACCGGTTCCTTCCGGCGCCTCCAGGCAGTTCGGGACAGCGGCAAAGAGATCGAGCGCACAGATTTGATGCAGGCGCTGGATTTTATCAATCCCCTGACCTGATCAGGGGATTTTTCATTCCTTGATTATGACTTTGAAGGAATGAAACTATGCTGATTTGAGATTGTGATTTCATAATACTCCAGGTATAATCATATTTGCAGGATAAGCTGTAAAATTGATATGAAATGAATGGGAGGTTGTGTCTATGGAAATCAGCACCTTTGAACTGGAACGACTGCTGGAAGCCAAAATGGCTGAACGTGCCTGCCAGAACCTGATTGGACGGTTCTGCATGCTGCAAACAGCACGCCGTTCTGACGACATTATGGCCATCTGGTCCGATGCGCCCGATGCACGACTGGAGCAGCCCTGGGGGGTGTACGACGGAAAAGACAGTGTTCGGCGGTATTTTACGGAAGAATGCCCCAAGCACGATGATCTGGAAGCACGAAAGGGTGACCTGTTGATTGATGCACTGAGTACCCCGGTCATTGAGGTAGCCACCGACGTGAAAACAGCACGGGGCGCCTGGTTCTCTCAGGGACTCCGCACAGACAAAAAGGACGGCGAGCTGAATTGCCGCTGGTACTGGACAAAGCTGGCAGTGGATTTCCGTCTTGAAGATGGAGCGTGGAAAATCTGGCATATGGCAGTGTTCCCGCTGCTGGAGGCGGACTATGAGACGCCCTGGTATGACATGCCCAAGCTGACCCAGGCGGCGTTTTCTCAGTATCATGCAGACCGCGGCCCCACCGCACGGTATCTCTGGAGCTTCCATAAGGACAATCAGTATCCCTTGGGGCACCCGGCTACGCCAAAGCCCTATGATAACTTTGACCTGGAAGTGGGCTACGGCTATTAAGGAGGCAGCGATATGATGACCTATGATGAAATGTACCATGAGTACAAAAAGCTCCAGGCTGCCGACGAAATTCGCAACCTGGTTTCCAACTATTGCTTTGAACATAACTGCGCACTGCAGATGCGCTATTTCCGCCAGTGGTCCAAGCGGGAGGATATCCGCCACGAGATGCCATGGGGCAACACCACCGGACATAAAAATCTGGAGTACAACAACCCCTGGCACGACGTGGTTCGCCATCCCGATGATGCGGAAAACATGAAGGGCGGCGCTATGTTCATTCACTCTACCACTACCCCGGTGATTGAAATTGCCGATGATCTCCAAACGGCCAGAGCGGTGTTCCTGTCTCCGGGCTTTGAGGGCGTGGCGGCAAAACGTGCCGGAACCTGGGCATATAGTAAATATGCCTATGAGTTCATCTATGAGGACGGCGCATGGAAGGTTTGGCGCTGCCGTATCTTCCCGGTATTCCGCAACGACTACTTTGACGATTTCGGCAAGGTGGCGGAGGAGGATATGACCAAGGTTCACCATGTCGGCATGGAGGACTTCCACGCCTTCTTCCGCTATGGGCCGGACGTCATCATGCCCAGAAATGAGCCGAATCCCCCGAAGCCCTATGACACCTGGGCGCCGGGCTGGAACTTTGGAACGGACTGAGGAGGGATTGCTATGAATATGGACATCAATAAGGCCGCAGAGGTTGACGCCAAGAAGGCAAAGCCCGGCGAGCGTTTCAATAAGGAAGAGAACCCCAAGCGCACCCAGGCGGAGATGAGTCTGGAGTTTGAGCGGCTGAAGGCAGCAAGAATCTGCGAAAACCTGGCGGGTACCGTCTCCTATCTCTATGCGGCCAACCGCATGCAGGAGCTGGCAGAGCTGTTTGCCGGCACGGAGCAGGATCGAATTCTGATGCCCTATGGCATCTATCGTGGAAAAGATGCAGCCAAGCGGTGCTTTGTAGCGGATATGGTCGATCTGGATGATCCGGATCCGGCGCGCACGGAGCAGCTTAAGGGCCGGATGATGATTTCCGACTTCTGCACCCCCATTGTAGAAGTGGCCGGCGATGGCAAGACGGCCAAGGGCCTGTGGATTTCTCCCGGTTTGGAGGCACATCGCACGGCAGACGGGTCCCAGGGCTGGTGGACCTGGTGCAAATTTGCCGCTGACTTCCTCTTAACAGAGGACGGCTGGAAGATCTGGCACCTTGGAAAGTACCTGTATTTCTCCACCGAATACGGAAAGAGCTGGGCCAAATCTCCCAAGCACATCTTTGCACCGGCGCAGATTTCGGCAGATGAGCCTGCGGGGGAAATGTATTACTACACGCCCGATGCAGTCTATCCGGATGAAGAGCCTGCAATTCCGGTGCCCTACGACACCTGGACAGAATAACAGAATCAGCAACGATCCCCCGGAACGTACTTCCGGGGGATTTATATATCGCAGGATAAAGAATCCCCGCTGCACACCAATCGGCGGCAGCGGGGAAATAGGATTATCTGCTGAGATAGCGATCCAGAGCAGCCTGCTTGAGTTCAATGCACTTCTGGATGCCCATGCCTTCGATACCGCTTACAAAAGCGTCCCAGTTTTCATCGTCCAGGGGACGGGAGCCGGTGATAAAGGCCAGAACATTTTCCGACACGTTTGTGGAAATATCACTGTAGGTGCGGTTAAATTCCTCGCTCTCCTGGGTGGTCATGGTGACGTTGGTGGGATAGTTATAATCGGTGTCGCCCTCGGACCAAATCTCCAGCGCGGCCTTCTGAGCGTCGGTGTAATTGACGGTGGTGCGGGACCAATCCAGCAGACCCATGGAAATATTCAGCGCATAGTAGTTCAGCGCGACGTTGGTGCCATAGGTGGGATTGTTCAGCACGATGTCCATGAGCTGGGGCTTTCCGTCCACATACTCAAAGCTCACACCCTCTACGCCGTAGTTTGCCAGCAGCTGGCCGTCGGCGGTGTAGAGATAATCCAGCCAGCGCGCGCAGAGTTCCGTATCCTCTGCCGTGGCGGTGATGCAGGTACCTGCGGACACGCCCTCTACCAGGTCAACGGCCAGACCAAAGTGGATCTCGTCGCCCTCCTGCTTTAGCGGCATCAAAGCGGGCCATGCCTGACCGCCGGTGGCAGAGTCAGGGTTGCTGAGCGTCGTCAGGAAGGTGGTGTACAGGCCGGTTTCGCCGGTCATGGCCATGTTCATGCCGGTCATAATATCGCCAGACATGAAATCCTTGTAGATCAGGCCCTCTGCATACCAATCAGACAGCATCTCAAGGGCATCCCGGAAGCCGTCCTCGGTGACGGAGAAGTGAACCTCACCGTCTTTCTGATAGAAGGGATAAAGACCGCGGGTCTGATCCAGCGTACCGGCAACACCGTAGCCGGTAAACCAGAAGTTATTATTCTCGGTGCCGCTGGCTGAGATCAGCAGCGGAGACGTTGCGCCCTTTTCGCTCTTGAAAGCGGTCAGAACGTCATGATACTCGTCATAGGTCCGGGGCAGATCCATACCCAGATCGTCCAGCCAGTCCTTGCGGATGGCCATACCGACAGAGGCCGGATAACCTTCGGCCTGCAGACCGTAAATGGCTGCAATGCGGCCATCGTCCAGCTTGGTGTCTACGGTATACTCCTCGTTGGAGGCCAGTACGTTCTGATAGGCGGGCATGTTCTCCTGGACCACTTCGGTGAGGTCCTGAATAATACCCTCTTCCAGCGCACCGTTGAGTCCCGTGGTATACATACCGCCCAGACCCGTGACCATATCGGTCCAGTCGCCGCTGGCAATCATCAGGTTAAAGTTCTCTGCGGCAGTCTGTTTGTTCGGGCACTGCCATGCTACCGTAACGCCGGTACGCTCCTGCATCTGCTGGAAAAACTGGCTGTCATCAGGTGTGATGTCGTCAACATAGCTGAACCACCAGGAGATACTTGCGTCATCTACCGGGAAGTAGTTCAGCGTGGTGCTTTCGTCCTTTTCTTCCGGCTCAAGCGCGCTGAGTACGCTGCCTTCCGACTCCGAGGAATCCGGCATGGGTTCCTGCGTTGCTTCCGGCTCTGCAGCGGAGGTGGGAGCAGAGGCAACGGATTCGGCTGGTTTCTCCCCGGCGGAGGACGCAGAACTGGCAGCTGAGCTGCCGCAGGCGGAAAGAAGCGAAAGCATCAAGCAAGTACAAAGAAGATAAGCAAGGACCTTTTTCATATCTCATACCTCTTTTCTTTTGATCTTGGCGCAGTTCCTTGGAAGGGGGCTTGCCACAAAATTAGGCCCATGGTATACTGAACGTTATAAGGAGGGAATGCGGATGAAGGCTAGCCGTTTTCTGAAATGGGTCCCGTCCGGGGCCGTTTTTGTGCTGATTTTACTAGGCGCGCTGATCGGCGGAGCGGGAGCGATTTCCCTGGTGCTGGCCCTGTGCGGCGGTTTGTTGTGCTGGGGAATTACTCTGCTGGTCTGCCGCCGACAAATGGCACAGCTTCGGGCGCAAGCTGCCGCCGTGCTGTCCAGCACCCAGGCGCTTCCTACGCCGGAGGCGGTGGTTGGGGAACTCTGCGATGCACTGGCGCTGAAAAAGAATACGGATGCACAGAGCCTTCATCGAAACCAGGAATTCATGATTGCCCGATTTTTAGCCGATCATTCGGGCGAAAACGACTTCCTAGATCTTCGGCAGCGAGCCAATTTGCTGCTGCACAGCGACATTCTCAAAATGTATAACGACTGGTTTACGGTGCTGTATATTACGGTAGATAATCTGTCGGAGGTGTGCAAGGGAACGGTACAAAATCCCGCGGGAATGGATTACATCGAGATCATGGAACAGATTCGCACCGTGGTGGAGGCTGCTGTCAATGATACCGAGATTGGCTGCTGCACCGAATACGACAAGGATATGATCTGCTTCATCAACCTGACGGATACCACAATGGATACGCCTCAGGCGCAGCTTCAGGCCCGCAAACAGACGCTGTTTCAAAAGAGCGGTCAGTGTGTTCAGCAGCTCTATCATACCCTGGGACTAAAGGTTCGCATTGCCGTGGCCGATCCCTTTACTGATATCCGTACCCTGCGTCGGGTGGTGACCGATATGCAGACGCTGCTGGACTATGGCACACTTTCCGGAAGCGCTATGCCGGTGGTGACGCTGGACGATGTAACGCCGGAGCTTCATATCTCCTCGGCACAGGAGCTATCCGAGCTGGAGCGGCAGTTTTTCACGGCCTTGGTGAAACGGGAGCTGCCGCAAGCGGAGGAGGTTTTGTGCCGGATCCTGGACCTGGAATTTGCGGATTCTCTGGATTCCATTCGGCTGCTGCGGCAGAAGATGACGCTTCGGCTTCAATTTGCCGGAGACGTTTATGGACTTCGTCCGGAGCAGCGGGAGGATTTCTCCGAGGCATTGAGCTGCGTAGAATGCGCAGGCAGTCTGGAGGAGATGAAATCCGCTGCACAGCAGCTGCTGCATCTGTTGGAACCGGTTCCGGAGTCCGGCAGCAGCGGCGCGGGAATGGAGCCTGTGGTGCAGTATGTCCGTGAGCATTTTACCGACCCGGATTTAAGCCTGTATCAGCTGTCGGAGCAGTTCGGCATGAGTCAATCTGCCATATCCAGAGGATTTAAAAATGCCGCCGGAAGCCGTCTGGTAGATTATATTCATCTGCTGCGGATTGAAGAAGCAAAACGGCTGCTGGCGGAGACAAACGATACCGTCTATGAGATTGCGGACCGGGTGGGGTATAATACCAGCTGGACCATGACCCGTGCCTTTAAGCGCTATGAGCAGCTGACCCCCGGGGCATACCGGGAACTGCATCAGGCGGCAACCTGAAAAACCCACCATTCCGGGGCAGAGAGTTTCTGCCCCGGAATTGATTTTTACTTTTTCGGATTCAGCTCCTTAAAGAAGCTCTCGCCCACATCTGCAAACGTCTTGTAGGGCTTGGGGGGATCGGGCTGATCGGCGGGGTAGGACATACCCTTGCGGAAGCCGAAGGGAACCTCGGAGGGAAGCCGGTCACACTTCATGGTAGAGTCGATGTAATCGTCCATACGGAAGGGAACTGCCTTGCCCCAGTCCTCACCAACGGGACCCTTAAACAGCGGGTAAACGCGCATATGCCAGATCTTCCATACGCCGTCCTCCTTGATAAAGTCAACGCCGTATTTGCTGAACTGCCAGGAGGCCTTGAACTGATCGTCATGCTCAAAGTCCGGGCCGGTGGCATGGCCGGGGGACAGCCAAGCGCCGCGCGCGGTCATTGCGTCGTCCGCTACAACCAGAACCGTGGTGTCCAGGTGGTGCATGAACAGCATGGGCTTTGCATCCCGGCCGTAAAGCCGCTCTTTTGGCATATCCTCACGGCTGCCGTGGTCTACGACATAGCATTTATAGATGCTGTCATAACCGTCGTAGATACCCCAGGGCATTTCCAGGGTGCAGTCGTCCCGCTTGGCCCAGAGTTCCATATATTCTCTGTGACGGCTGGCGCTGTGATAGTAAGAGTAGGTGCTCATAATGTTGTGGCAGTCCCGGTAGGCTCTGGCCTTTTCGGCCTCCAGCTCCAGTGCGGCCAGGCGATCGTTAATCTGCTGCATTGTCAATTCCATGTTAAAATCTCCTTTCTTATGCTTGCCAGTTTGGACGGCGTGCCGTCCTGATGCATCCACCATATCACGTGCGTTCCATTCTGAAAAGCCTTAGTTTTTGCTGGACGGGTAAAAAACTAAGGCACACATTTTTTGCAGCAGAATCAGAAGCCAAGAAAAAATTGTGGGTTCCGAAAAGGTGTTGCGCTGCAATGAGTTTTCTGGATTTTTGACAGGAATGAAACCATGGCTGATGTACAGTCGTACAGCACAGCAAAGGAAAAAGGACACTCTGAACATTTTTTCAGAGTGTCCTTATCACAGCGAAAAGAAAGGAAATCTTGCAGGGGGAAACGGAGCGGCTTGTCAGTGGCGGGGATGGTTTTCCAGAAAAAACACGCCGGCAAGAAGCAGCCCCAGCACAAGAATGAGCAGCAGGTGGCACAGAACCACAGAAGAGCCAATGCCCCGACGCAGGGAAGGCAGGAGGTTTAAAATCACCAGCAGAAGGGCCAGCACCAGAACGGCCTCAAGAAGGTCAAAGAGACACGAACCGCCGGAACGGTTTGGAACGCCGCGGCTGGGTGCTTCGTCGACGTCCTCCTTGGCGTCGTCCAGCGCTTTTTTGTAGCCCATCTGCCCGGTGTTCAGCAGAAGGTCCTGGTCGATTTCCAAAGGCTGTGCATCGGTGTGCAGTGTGGACTCCTTTTGTGGGGGAACCAGCGATTCCTCCGCTTCGTCCAGATAGCGAAAATGTGGGATGCAGTCGCAGATGGGCAGCGGGAGTTCGGCGGAAACGTTCCGAATGCACCGGAGAAGATCCTGCATGGTATTCAGATCGGTTTCCGGAATGGCGTCTATGGTATGAAGCAGCCGCTCCAGCTCCTCTTTTTGCGCGGAAATCCGCTGGCGATATGATAGGAAAACCGGACGAACCTCAGAATCGGCTTCCTGCATGGTTCGGATTTCCGCAATGGAGAAGCCGGATTTTCGCAGGGCTGCGATGTTCAAAAGCGCCTGAATATGTTCCTTGTTATAGTCCCGATATTCCCGCCCATTCATCCGTGTTTTCTGGGGCGTCAATAGCCCCTGCTCTTCATAGAATAAAACGGTTTTTCGGGTCAGTCCGGTTTGCTGCATGACATCTTTCATCTTCATAGAATCACCTGCTTTCCTCTCGATTATAGCAATATACCTTAGGTACATGTCAACAGGATTTTGCAGATTGAGAGAATTGTCGGCAATTTTTTAAGAAAATGTGCAGCTGTGCTCTTTTTACATCAATTTGCCTTCCTGGGGGAGGACGGCTTATCCGGCTGCCACATGGTGCGGAATTTTAGAAAATAGAAGATACTCATGGAGATACTCAGCACCTCGCCTGCGGTAAGGGAGAGCCATACGCCGTCCATACCGAACAACAAGGGAAGCACCAGCACCGGCAGCACCATAAACACGATGGTACGGCAGAAGGAGAGAATGGCGGAGGTTTTTCCATCGTTCAGTGCGGTGAACCATCCGGAGGCAAACACGTTGTAGGCCATCATGAGAAAGCTGGTGGCAACAATGTGGAAGCCGTGGAGGGAAATTGCGGCGACGTTGGCATTTCCCTTGGCAAAGAACGAAACCACGGTACCGCCAAATAGATAGCTGACCAGGGTAACGACCGCTGCGGTAATGCCCAGGGTCCAAATGCTAATCCGAAACAGTTTGGAAAGCCGGAGCTTGTCTCCGCGGCCCAGATTATAGCTGACCACCGAGGCGATGCCGTTGATATAGCCTCGGAACAGTCCGCCGAATAGTCCCTGCGCATACCAGATGATCGTAAGGGAGGCTACGCCGTCTGAGCCGCCAAGTCCCATCAGAATGCGGTTAAACAGAATGGTAACCACAGAAAAGGCCAAAACGCTGACCATTTCCGAGGAACCATTGACACAGCTGTGGACCAGCGTAGGAAGGCGCCACTTGGGCCGGACCACATAGAGCGTCTGGTTTCGGTTGACACAGAACCAGATGGTACCGACCATAGAGGGGAATGCATAGCCGATGCTGGTTGCAATGGCAGCACCGGAGAGTCCCCAGTGGAATACTCCCATAAACAGCCAGTCCAGTACGATGTTCAGGATTCCGCCCATTACCGAAAGAAATGCGCCCAGTCCGGCTTTTCCAACGGTGATAAAGCTCAGCTGAAACACCATGCCAAATACGGCAAAGGGAATGGAAATTAGGACAGGAATCATATAGGCCCGGCAGTAGGGAAGCAGCAGATCATCGGAACCCAGGAAGCGGCACAGGGGATCCAAAAAGAAAAAGCAGAGGACAGACAGAACCCCGCTGAACAAGAAGGCGGAGAGCATCAAAAGAGAGAAATCCTCCCGGGCCTCCTGCTGCCGTCCTTCGCCGATTTTTCGCGCCACCAAGGCATTGCCGCCGGTGCCGAACATCATGCCCAGCGCCGAGGCCAGATAGGTCAGGGGCAGGGTGATATTGATGGCGGATAGGGCGTTGGTGTCTACCCAACGGGCCACAAAGATGCCGTCAACGGTGGTGTAAAGGTTTGAAAAAATACTGGAGAAGATTGTAGGCAGCGCAAAGAGCAAGAGCCAGCGGAAGCTGATGTCATGCTCCAGTTTGGACTGCTGTTCCATGGAATACACTCCTTTATTCATATGGTAAAAATACAGTATCGTTTTAATTTGGGACTAATTAGGCAGAAATGAAAGGGCGTTTACAGCCCCTTCATTGCCTCTTTACAGCCGGTGACATATCGTTTGGTAGCGGAAAGCAGAATCTCGCGTTCAGCATCGGTGAGTTTGCTCATGGCCTGCTGCTCGCTCTGACGTACTTTGGATAAAATACGCTCGGCTTCCTGCCGCCCCGCTTCCGTGAAATGAATGGTTTTGTTCCGCCGATCCTCGGGCAGCTCTTCCAGCCGAATCCAGCCTTTTTTATAGAACACTGTGACCGCAGCGTTGACGGTCTGCTTGGGAAGAAAGCACTGCTCGCACAGCTGCTTTTGGGTGCATTGCTCCGTTCGATAGATGGCGCAGAGAATGGTAAGGCTGGTAAACGACAGCCCCACCGATTTGGCGTATTCCTCATAGGATGCATTCCACTCGTGGAGATAGGAGGAATACTGGTTGATTTGCGCGCTGTAATCCGGCAGCATGGGATCGCCTGTCCTTTCGTCCAAAATATAGATAGTCCATATTTATTACTATTTTACTGAGCGGCTTGCAGTTTGTCAAGCATTTTTTACCGAACACATTCACCAGGCGGCTTGAAAAGGAACGATTGACAAGGGCGGTTACAGCGTCTATAATAGTCCCAAAATGGACGATACAAAAAAGAGAACAATCAAAACAGGAGTAACAAACGATGATGATGTTGATTTGGGTGGTGCTGCCGATCCTCTGTATTGCAGCGGTTGCGGTTTATTTATATCGGAAGTGCAGTGGGGGAATTGCCTGCTTTTTCCCGGCATGGTCAAAGAAGCGACGGAGAATTGCGGCAATTCTCCTGACTGCGGTGCTGGTTGTCCCAGCACTGCGCATGTACCACAGCTGGTTTATCATCCTGCTGCATGTTACGGTATTTTTGCTGCTGACAGATGGGGTGGTGGTGCTGCTTCGGAAGCTCCGGAAGCAGAAAGAATGGCCGGCTGTATGGAACAAAATCTATCGCAGCGGTATCATCGCGGTACTGCTGGCGGCAATCCTCCTTGGCTATGGCTACTATAATATTCGCCATGTGGTAGAGACGGACTATACCGTGGAAACCCAGAAGCAGATTCGAGACGAGGGCTATCGGCTGGTGCTGCTGTCGGATCTGCACGATGGACTTACGCTGAATGGAGCGGAGCTTCGTGCGGTTGCGGACAGAATTCAGGCAACTCAGCCGGATGCGGTGATCCTGGACGGCGACCTGGTGGATGAAAGCACAACTCTGGAGGAGATGCAGGAGGCCTTTGAAATCCTGGGGCAGATCCAGAGTACATATGGCGTTTACTATGTCTATGGCAACCACGATCAGAATAACTATACCAGCACGCCCAATTATACAAAGGAGCAGCTGGCGGACACCATCCGGAAGAACGGCATTACGATTTTGGAGGACGAGGCGATTTCCCTGAATTCTGAGCTTACGCTGATTGGCCGGGCGGATCGGGGAGACGGCACGTTCCCGCGGAAGGAAATCGCTCAGCTGGTAGAGCAGCTGGACCCGGCGCAAGAATGGATCGTGCTGGACCATCAGCCGGCGGAATACCGGCAGGCAGCGGAGGCGGGCTGCGATCTCATTTTATCCGGCCATACCCACGCCGGGCAGATTTGGCCTGCGGGACTCTTTGCTGCGCTGTTTCATTTCGACGAGCTGAATTATGGGGAAAAGGATGTGGGAAATCTACATGCCATTGTCACCTCGGGAATTGCGGGCTGGGGCTATCCCATCCGGACCGAGCGGCATTCCGAATATGTGGTGATTCAGTTGGTACACAGTTCCTAACAAAATCAAATACAAGCGCTGCATGGAGAACCTACCATGCAGCGCTTGTGGTTTCTTGTTAACGGAGTGCGTCCTGAACGGCTTCGGGAATGGTTACGGTACCGTCCTTAAATGCAATCTGTCCGGTGATGGAGACGCTGGTGCTGAAGGTGGCAACGGTGACATTGCCGCCCAGCTCCACGGAAATACCGGTCAATGCACCGTCGGTAACATGGACGGTCAGGGTGCCGCCGGTCAGCTCAGGACCCAGGGCGGCGGCATCCGGTGCAATCAGCGCGGCAATTTCCTCCATGCTGTCGCCATCCAGCTCCATGGTATAGATCGTGCCGTCTGCTTGCTGGGAGGTGGTGAATACGCCATCCTGGCAAATGAGATAGGCAACGTCCAGAAGCTGCGCCATGTTCTCGGGGGTCTGCTGTTGGTCAGATACCGGAGTTCCATCCTGATTCAGCAGTTGGCCGTCGCTCCAGTAGATGCTGAGTCCGTTTTTCCGGATGCCATAGACAGTCGTTCCATCCAGCAGCGCGGAGGACAGCTCCAATTGATCGTTTACCACCACAGGACCGCAGTTTGCAGTGAGAGACACCTCGGCTAAATGCGTGTCCTGCTGGTTCCACTGATACCAGGCGGTCATTAAGTTCATCAGGTCCTGGTTCATGGTGGGAAGTTCAGCGGGGGCTGCGGTATCGGCTGCATTGAGGACGGCCTGAGGAATCGTAAAGGATGCCTGATCGGCAATCTGATCCATGGAGACGGAGAGGGAGAAGGTGGTCTGGCTGTCGTCTGTCAGCACGCCATCAGCGGAAAGTGTGATGTTGGTGACAGCGTTTTCACGGAGCGTCAGCTGTGCAGTCAACTGTTGGGTGTTGGCAAGGGCACCGGCAGTCTGCGGCAGCAACAGCGTGATGATTTCCTGCGCGGTTTCTCCGGTGGCAGTGACACGGTAGGTATCCCCGTCACTGGTGATCTCCAGATGATTGTACAAAGGCAGCAGGTGCTCCAATAGGGCGGCATAGTCCGGACTGCTGCTGCCCAAGGTATAGGCTTTTCCATCCTCTAATATCAGCATGCCGTCGGTGTAGTACAGGGAAATGTCGCCCAGGGCGAGATTGGTGAAGGTATGACCGTTTTCCTCTTTTCGCTGCAATACCAGCTCGGTGGAAGTGTCAAGATCGCCCAGGGTGGCCTGCACAGTGATGTGCATGGAGCATTCGTCCTGTTGGTTCAGCTCGGCCAAAGCGCGATAAGCGGGTGCTTCGCTGTGATGCAGAAGCAGCAGAATTCCGGCAACCAGAATACCAATTAGGAGCAAAACCAGCAGCAGAATCCACCACCACTTTTTCCGTTTTTTTGTCTTGGTGGGAGAAACGGCAGCGGCTGCATCCTGTATTTGCGCGGTTGGGGGTTTCTTTTTGCGGTGCCGTTTTACAATTTTGCGGAATAGCAGCACCAGCAGGAGAAGGACGGCAGCCAGCAGTCCTGCGAGAATTGCCCAGGCCCACCAGATCGACAGCTCAGACACCGCTGCAATTTCAGCGGTTGTGCCGGATACCGGAAAGACCAGATAGCTGCCATAGACCGACGTGTCCGCTTCGGTCCAGCTGCCATCCTGCCGAAGGTAAATGCGAGTCTGCTCGGGATTGTCGTTTGGCGCCAGATAATGAATCGAATGCTCTGACTGCCCGTCGGAGGGAATGGTAATGGACCACTGCTCCATAACGTCCTGGGCAATGGGGGTTATGGGCAGCCGATACCAGGGGGCGGAACGGAGATAATGGCGAACCGCATCGAACAGACCAGCGGTCAGGGGGCAAAATGCTGCGGTATCCTTTTGGCTCATCTGGGCATCGACCACAGGCTCTCCGTCAAAATCGCCCTCTGCCAAAAAGACAGGCGTTCCGTCCTGCGTTTTCGTATCGGTGGGAATTGCGGTGGTATAAGGGGTGTAGACGGCGGTGACCACGGTGTCAAAATGCAGGTTTGTAAGCTCGGTGATATCCCACTGAGCGGAATAGCCCTCTTTTTCCGGAATTTCCGGGTAAATATCCGCGGTGAAGGAATCACCATAGTCAAAATCCTCTTGGGCCAGCACGGTATCGTCGGCAACAAACTGGAGATGGAGGGTTTTCATTTCCTCCGGTATGCCGTCGGTGGCAATCATTTTTTGATAGGTGGTTGGTTCCGCCTTTCCGGCGTAGCTTTGTCCGTCAATGCCGGAAAGCTCGTCGGATACAAAGTAATTCCACAGAAAGCTGCCGTTATTGGCACCGGAAACGGCACCCATATATTCCGGCGTATCCTGGATTTTGACCAGACTACAGCAGCCGGTAACAGTGCTGGAGGCGCCGGTCAGATCCTGGGTGACGCCGGAGCCGACAATGCCGCCTACATAGGATTTTCCACTGAGGGTACCTTTGGAAAGGCTGCCCCAAATGGTGGCGCTGGTAAGGCCTGCAATGCCGCCCACATAGCTGCCACTTTCGCTGGTGACATCGCAGAAGCCGTAGCTTTCCGTAATCAATCCCAGGTCCATCCGTCCGCAGATGCCGCCGGAGTAATCCCGCTTGGCTGTGACAGCGCCATGGTTGGTGCAGCCCTGGATAACGGCCTTCATCTCATATTCCCGCTGATATTCCGGGGAGAGATCGGAGGTTACGTCATCCTCCGGGTCCAACTCATATTCATTGGACATAGAGCCGGTAATGCCGCCGACGTTGAGATCACCGCTGAGGGTGCCGTCGTTTTGACTGTCTGCAATTTTTCCCAGTGTAACCAGGTCTACATCCAATTCGGAGGTATCGGTGATGACGTCTCCCTCCTGTACGGCGAAAATCGCGTCAAACATGGAGTTAGACAGGGTGTTGAACTGCTCGTTAATGGCCCGAACGTCGTCGGTGAGAACGCCTGTGGTGCTGGTCAGCGCGCTGTTGATTCGGCTGAGCTGACTGCCAATGCCGTTGATGGCAGAGGTCAATCCGCCCAAATTCGGTGCGGCAACAATCTGGGCCGAGCCGGAGAGCTGTCCGCCAGCCGAGCCGCTGCTGTCGATTCCGATGTCACCGGGAGTGGTATCCGACGAAATGGAACCGGCTGCGTCCTTGATGTTGTCAATGGAGATCGAACCCGGGGAGAGATCAATATCCAGGCTGCCGGAGCTTCCGGCGTCGCCGCTGATGGTCACATCCGGAGGCGTTACGGTGATGTCCGTGTCCTGGGCATTGTCCCCGGAGCCGGTGACAGAGCCGCCTGCATCAATGACAACGCTGATATTGTTGGCTGCGGAAGAGGCGCTTTGCACATAGCCGGACATGGTGTTCATCTGGTCGGAGATGCCGTTTGCGCCGCTTTCCGCATCATCGGCGGCCTTGTCAATCAGAGCATTCAGGTCTGCAAGCTGCTGCTGGAGATCGCTGAGCATATCCTTGGACAGCGTCATTTCGATATAAGGCTCCATCTGGCCAGCGATGCCGCCGATGTCTTTGCGGCCATAAATACCGCCGCTGTTTTGGCAGGAGACAATATAACCGCAGCTTCGGCCCGCAATCCCGCCAACGTTATAGCCCACATGGGGATAGCCAATGACTGCGGTGTTTTCGCACTCCCGGATGACACCGGCGCAGTAGCCTGCAATACCGCCCATATCTGTGGAGGCAGAGGGTGTTTCCGTGGTGGTAAGCTTGGAGAGGTCGAAGGTTGTGTCGATGGAGATATCCGATGCGGAGATGGTTTTGTCCGTCTGGGTGGTGTTGACATAGGCGGTATTGGTGCAGCCCACGGCAAGCCCCTGGTGATTGCCCACAATGCCGCCGGTCATCTTGTCCCCGGTGACGGAGCCTGCACTGCTGCAATTCAGAATGCTGCCCAACAGTTCGTTGGTGCCCACAATGCCGCCAACGCAGACGTCTCCGGAGATGCTGCCGGAAAAGCTGCATCCTGTGATGGTGCCATAGTTGACCGCTGCAATACCGCCCACGGCTTCGTTGTCGGTGATGGCAATGTCACCGGAGACGTTCAGGTTTTCTACGGTGCCGCTCTCCTGAATGGTGCGGAACAGGCCGGAGAAGGAAGCCTTTCCGGTGAGGCTTAGGCCGCTGATGGTGTGACCGTTTCCCTGAAAGGTGCCGCCGAAGCTGGGAATTCCGGAGAAATCAGCGCCATCCAGGGCAATATCGGCATCCAGAGATACGGTCCGTCCCTGGGACCAGCTGTCCAGCCGGCAGTTATCTGCCAGTTTGTTTAAATCTTCAACGGTTTTGATATGGGTAACGATTGCGGTATCGTCGGCAAATACGCTGGGACAAAGGCCCAGCAGCAGCGTTGCCAGAAGCAGCAGCGCAATGCCGCGAATCCATGTGCTGTTATACTTCAACGCTGTCTGCCTCCTTTCCTTGGGCGGGGGATTCCGTCTGCTGTGGAGAATCCGGTGTTTCTAACGTTGTGTGGTCGCTGGAGTTGCTGTATTCCTGGTCATCCGCTGAAAAACCGCCGGAGAGCAGGCGAAGGTCCACATCGCCGTCCACGTTGGCGCGCATCATACCGTGAACAGAGCCGTGAATTTCGCCCCGTACCATGCCGTTGACGTAAACCCTGCCATGCTTTTCTGCCTTCGTTGTAACCGAGGGAACGGCAAAGGACGTTTTGTCCACGATCCCGCCGCCAATGAGCAGAATTTGAGGCAGAACGAACAGTACCAGGAACATAGAGAGAATGGTGCCCCGTCCAAGGCTTTGACCAATGCCTGCAATGGCGGCTTCCGAGGTCATCTGCCCGATCAGGGTTCCTGCCACGGAGAGAATGGAACCGGAGGTGATAACCGTGGGGAAGGCAAAATTCAATGTTTCAATCATGGCCTGCTTATGGGGCATGGTGTTTTTCATCTCCTGATACCGGCTGGCAATGACAATGGCATAGTCGATATTTGCACCCATCTGAATGGAGCTGACCACCAGATAGCTCATGAAGAACAGTCCCGTTCCAGTAAAGGTTGGAATGGCGAAATTGATCCAAATGCTGCCCTGGATCACCAGAATCAGCAGAATGGGCATACCGGCGGACTTGAAGGTAAACAGCAGCACCACCAGCACAATCAGAATCGACACGATGCTGACCACCATATTGTCCCGTGCAAAGGATTTCTGGAAGTCGTATTCATTGGTGGAGTCACCTGCCACATAGACGTTTTGGTCGGGGTAGTATTCCTGCGCCAGTTCCCGAATGGTGTCGGTAAAGGCATAGGTGGTATCGCCGCTGACCGGAAGATTGAGATAGAGCAGCAGCCGGTCATACTCGCTGCCGCAGAGCTGGGCCTTGGCTGCTTTCATCTGGATTTCGGCATCGGAGAGCAGATCCATCTGCTCCTGATCCAGGGTTACAAGACCGGAATCCACCTGATCGCAGACATACAGGAACATGTCAATCAGCGGAACCCGATAGGTGGAAATATTCCCTGCCAGCTTGACATAATCCTCCTGCTTTGCGGCATAGGCAGCGTAAATCCCTTGGGCAACCTCATAGTCCAGGTCGGCAAGCTCTGCAAACTGCCTAGGCGTCAGCTGGTCGGCCAGCATATAGCCGTCCATGGCCTCGATGTTGGAAAGACCCATAGCACTGTCGATTTCGTCATAATCCTCCAGCGCATCCAGGAGCTTTGCTTCCTTTTCATAATCGCCTGCGGGAATGACCAGCGCCAGCATATTGGTGGTGCCGAAATTGTCGGAGATCATCTGATCGGCAATCTGGCTTTCATTGAGCTTTGGAGTGGTAAGGGTGCTGTAGCCATAGGCATAGGGGCACTGATTGGAGAAATAGAAGGCAAATCCAATGACAACCAGAAAAACTGCCGGTACCACAAACCGGGTGGCATAGTCGAGTTTCCCCACCAGTGAGATTTTGGGGACGAAGTTCCGGTGCTTTGTCTTTTCAATCAGCGGTCCAAACAGCACCAGCAGGCCCGGCATTACTACAAATACCGACAGCAGAGCATAGACAATCGCTTTGATGAGGCAAATGCCCATATCGGGACCAACCTTAAACTGCATAAACAGCATGGCGGCAAGTCCGCCAATGGTGGTGAGAGAGCTGGCGCTGATTTCCGGAATGGCTTTGCTCAGCGCGGTAATGGCGGCCTCTCGAATGGGCATGGTCTGATGCTCTTCCTTGAACCGGTTGCAAAGAATAACTGCGTAGTCCAGAGACAGTGCCAGCTGAAGAATGCTGGTAACGGAGTTGGACACAAAGGAAATCTTGCCCAGCAGGAAGTTGCTGCCCTGATTGAGCACCATAGCGGTTACAAAGGTCAGAAGCAGCACGGGAATCTCGCCAAAGGTCTGGGAGGTCAGGGTCAGGACGATTACCACAATAATTGCCACATAGACCATAATGACGCTGACCTCTTGGTCAATGGTGTCCTGCAAGGTATTGCCCAGGTCGGTGGAAACATAGAGATCGTAGCCGGACAGGGCGTCCTTTACGGAATCCAGAGACGTAAGGCATTGATCGTCGTTCTCGTCGGCATCAAAGGTGATGGAGAACAGGGCTGAGGCATTGTTGTAGTGATCGGTGGTTTCATCAAAGTCTACACTCTGAACGCCTTTGATTTCCCCCAGAGAATCGGCAAGGTGTTCAGCGTCGCGGTAGGTGATGTTTGCCACCATGACATCGGCAGTGCCGTAGGTGGTAAACTGGTCCTCCATCAGGTTCAGGGCAACCTTTGTCTCTGCATCATCGGGGAGATAGTATGTCAGATCGTTTTCAACCTCGACCCAGTTTCGGGAGAAGGCGGAGAAAATCAGCCCAATGATGGTAATCAGAAAAAATAGATTGCGCCGGTCTACAATTACCGTTGCCAGCTTTACCATAAAAGACGGCTTGGTTTCAGTGGAATGCGCCATGGAGCGGGGCCTCCTTTTTGGGATGAGAATCAGGAATTGGTGGGAGCGGAGACGGATGTAAACTGGCCTTTGATCGGCATCGGCTTATGACGGGGTGCGTTGGCAACACCGGAGATTTCGCCGTTTTCTGCAACATCTGCTGCGATCTCCACCCGAAGAACGCCAAAGGGCAGCTTGGGAGAGGCTGCAAAGCTGAAATGGGAGCCGGATTTTACACAGTCCGTCAGCTCCACGGTAAAGCCCATGAGCTTTGCATAGCCGGAGAACGCGGTTTCCGACTGAAACGTCAGGCTGCCCTGTACCTTAATCCAGCCCATGGGGGATTTGATCTGCACTTCAAATGGATTGTCTTGCTGGAACGTTATCATAATAAAATACCTCGTTTTTCTCTATTTTTCAGCTTTGGCAGAAGTGCCAATGCATTTTCGGTGAACAGCATTTGTTTTTGCCGCTGGGTGAGCTTCGCTGTGTTTTCCAGCGCCTCCGCCTGACCGCAGCAGGCGGAAAGATCGGTATAGGGGGTGTCGGAGCCGTAGAGAAGATGGCTGATATCCACATTCCGCAGCAGCATTTCAATCTGCTTCTGTTCGGAAAAGCCTGCTGCGTCATAGTAGACATGGGCCATATCCGCCATAATATCCGCTCTGCGATCCGGATCGGAAAACCGCAGCATCAACGCAAAGCTTTCAAAGCGGTCCGCCAGAATAGAGAGAAACGCTCCGCCGTGGGGAATGACCCATTTGATGTTCGGATAGCGGGAAAAGGTGTCGTGCTGTACCATGTTTAGAAAGGTACGGGTCGTTTCTACAAAATACTCGAAGGCCGGAACGGGGATCTCTTCATTGACGTTCGGAATCATCCGTGCTGGCTGGGTTGGATGCAGGACTGCAAGGGCGCTTCGCTGGTCCAGCTCTTCCATCAGCGGCTCCAATTGTGGGTTGCCCAGATATATGCCGCCATAGTTGGTCATCAGTCCCACGCCGTCGGCCTGAAGGGCGTCGAGACAATGGCGTGCCTCCAGAATGCTGCTTTGCACATAGGGCAGGGGCAATGTGGCGAGAAAGCCGAGATTTCCCGGTGCGCGGGCGACGATTTCCGCGCCCTGCTCGTTGATTCGGCGGGCGAACCTGCAGCTGCGGGATTCATCCTTGGTATACACGCTGGGAGAGGAAATGGAAAGCAGCGCATAGGAGATTCCAAGCTCCTGCATTGCCTCCTGCTGTCCGGCTTCGTCCCATTCCGGCGTTGGAAAGCCGTCTGGGAGAGATAGGCCCTCTTCCTCCAGAAAATCGTAATAGGCCGATGGAAGATAGTGCGCCTGAAAGTCAATCTTGTTTTGGAATTTCATGTGGACTTCCTTTCTTTCTTCGTTTTCCACGAAAGTTCATTTTGCTGTGATTCGAGGTGACAACACCGGAGAGCGCATCCTCGCAAAGCTCCAGGTGGGTTTCGCAGTCCAGCGTGCGAACTGCGGTCCGGAGCTGGTGCCACAGTTCCGGGGTGCGACCATGGCGTGTTCCCTGAATCGGATTGTCATAGCCCAAAAGGAAAAACGAGCCGTCTATACAGCCGTCCTGTTCGGTCCAGGTCAGGGTTCCGGACCGCTGCCCCAATTGACCATCCAGAATGATATCGTATTGCTGCAGCATTTGACCGCCTCCTTTGCCGTGCCAGAAAAGTTTACTGCATGAACCCGGTGACAGGCAAAGGTCAACATCCCGGCTTGTGTCAGAATTATGACAGATACCGGGTGTTTGACCAAATTTGTTTTTGGGGGAAATCGTATCTTTTCAGGGGAGAACATATGATGTATAATGAGAAAAACAATGGATAGCGGACTCAAACGGGGGGGGGAAAAGCATGGAACGAAAAAGCTATATTTCATCGGACCATACCAAGCACGCGCTGGCCGCTGCGCTGAAAGAACTGATGGTCCAGAAGCCTTTGGACAAAATTACGATTCAGGAGCTTACAAACCGGTGCGGTATGCGGCGGCAGAATTTTTACTACCACTTTGAGGACGTTTATGATCTGCTTCGCTGGCTGTTTCAGGAGGAGGCGGTGTCTCTGCTGCGGCAGCACGAGGGAGCGCTTTTGTGGCAGGACGGATTGCTCCAGCTGTATGAGTACCTGGAGGAAAACCGCGAGTTTTGCCTTTGTGCCCTGAAATCCGTGGGACGAGATCACATCCGACGGTTTGTTGAGGCGGATATCTATGCCATTATCCATCGAACGGTGGATCAGATTGGGGAAGAAATCGGAATCCTGAAGCAGGTCAAGACAGCGGATGCGGATCTGGTTACCCACTTTTATGTGGTGGCGATGGCAGGCATGACGGAGAACTGGCTTACCGGGCAGATTGAACGGACGCCGCAGGAGCTGATTGCCTTTGTCGACCAGATCCTTCAGGATCATGTGCGTGGGGTGAAGCAGCGGCTGGCAGGAGCGGCGGAGGAATAAAAAAGCAGCTCCAGACTTCTTCCAGCCGGGGCGGCTTCTTTCCCAGGTCGCGGGAAGGTTATCGGCCGGCAGACCGTCCACGCATCGGCGCCATCCGGCAGGTTGTGGGTGCAGTGCCTTAGAAAAAACAGAATCAGATCAATTGTTGCAGAGGAAATAGAACATGCTGAATTATAGAACATTGAACGCAGCCGACGATATGCAGCTTGCAAAGATCATTCGGACCAATCTGGAGCGGCATCATTTGAACGTTCCGGGTACGGTATATTTTGATCCGGAGCTGGATCATTTGAGCGCATTCTACGGCGAAAAGCCGGAAAAACGGGTGTATTTTGTTGTGCTGGACGAACAGAATCAGGTGATCGGCGGGGTTGGCGCTGCGGAATTTGACGGGATTGCCAACAGCGCAGAGCTTCAAAAGCTCTATCTGGACGACTCGGCCAAAGGAAAGGGCTACAGCAAAGAGATGGTGCGCCTGGTAGAGGACTGGGCCAGGTCTGCCGGTTATCAGAACTTGTATCTGGAAACCCATACGAATTTTTCGGTTGCTCTGAAGTTGTATGAGAAGCTGGGCTTCCATCCGATTGCGCGGCCGAGCACGGTGCAGCATGGGACGATGGATCACTTCTATCTCAAGGCGCTGTAACCATGCTGTGGATTTGTACGGCGATATGCCTGCTTTCGATTCTGCCGTTTTGGCATGTGATGCGCCATGAGAGAAGGACGCTTTGGAGCGGGTTTACGTTCCTGATTATGCTGGGCTGTACCGGCTGCTATGGACTGCTATGGTTCTTTCTGTTTACGGATTTACATCTGCATCCGGGATTGTCCAGACTCGTGGTATTTGTGGGGATTATACTGGCTGTACTGATTTTGCTGCTGCCTGCCATTGTACTGGTGATGTACTTCGTTGAGGGCATCAAGGTGGTGCGGAAAGAGGGCTTTCACCCCACCAACCTGCTGTCGCTGCTGTTTGCATTGGCGTTTTTTCTCTGCGTGTTTATCTGGCCCTGGACTGGAACGGTGCGGGGAAATTCCGTTTTTATGGCGCTGTATATTTTGATTGAGGTTTCCGCAT
Source organism: Flexilinea sp. (assembly GCA_963615825.1). Taxonomy (GTDB): domain Bacteria; phylum Bacillota; class Clostridia; order Oscillospirales; family Oscillospiraceae; genus HGM13006. The sequence goes on along the minus strand of CAVEIY010000004.1, from coordinate 13,253 downwards.
TTTATCTGCTGTTTATCATGGCGATGTATGTGGTGTCGGCGCTGCTGAATCTGATCCACTGCAAGAAGGGGCACCATTTCGATTATATTGTAGTGCTGGGGTCTGCGGTACTGGGCAGTCGTGTCCCGCCGCTGTTGGCGGGACGAATTGATAAGGGAATGCAGCTTTTGGAGAAGAATCCTGAGGCAAAGCTCCTTCTGTCCGGCGGACAGGGACCCGGAGAGAACCTGCCGGAGGGGGAAGCCATGGCGCAGTATGCCATGGCCCACGGTGCAGATCCGAAAAGAATTGTAATAGAGAACCGGTCTACCGATACGCAGGAAAACCTGCGCTACTCCAGAGCGCTGATGGAGGGAGACAGTCCGAAGATTGCCGTGGTCACTACCTCCTATCATGTGTTCCGCGCGCTGATCCTGGCACGCCGGGAGGGAATTCCCTGTGTGGGATATGGCGCGAAAACAAAATGGTATTTTACCCTGAATGCGCTGATTCGGGAGTTTGTGGGGTACCTATCGGTGAAATGGAAGCTGCATGCGGTGATTCTGGGCAGTATGTTGGCGCTGATATTCCTCTGTGAATTTGCAGTTGGGGCATGAGAGGCCCGATTGGAAAGGACCCGCAGCGACCTGCGATGATAAAAAGAAAAAAAGCCTGAGTACCTAGGTACTCAGGCTTATATCCTATTACGGCAGGATTGGGCAGGGCAGATAGGCGGGATATTCCCCCTGTGCCCAGTAGCACAGCTCATAGAGATAGAGAATTTCCGGGTTGTTGGGGTCAAGATAGACCTCCCGACCCTCCAGGGCTTTGCTGTAGGTATCGCCAGGATGATTGGTTTCCAGGTCCTGCGTGGGAATTCCGTCGATTCCGATAAAATGAAGGGTTCCGATTTGCTGACATCCGGTGGGCAGCTCTTTGCGTGGTGAACAGTCCCCAAAGTCGGCAAGATAGAGATTTCCCTGATAAAATATGCTGTCCTTTGCGCGTGCATCCGAGACAAATCGGAAATACGCCTCATCGAATGCGTCAAAGGCATCGGAACGAATCAGCACATAGACAACCTCAGGGGTGGCCTGGCTGGTATAAATGGTTCCGGTGGCGTTAAATCCAGCGCGGAGCTGGCGTTCCACGGAAAGCGCGGCCTGGGTGACGGAGGAAATGCTGCCCGCTTCGGTATAGCCATTGGGCAGCTCTGTAGCACCGGTGGCATTCACATATACCTCGCCGCCTGGAGTGTCTGCGCCGTGAAGGGGGAAAGCCAATCCTGTACAGGTATAGGTGCTCCGGTCTATGCGAATTGTGGGGAGAATTCCACCGGGAAAGCTGGTATCGCCATCTGCAGCAGAAAATACCGCGTCAGAATCAGACGGTTGGCGGCCACAGCCAACCAGCATACCCAGCAGCAGGAGCGGGAGAAGAAACCGCCGCAGCTTCATGAGAATCCCTCCTTACCGTTTCAATCCTTCGGAAGTAATTCCCATTATACGGAGAAATACCTGAAATAGCAAGCGGGTTTATTGCAGCGCAGGATTCAGCGGACCGTAAAAATAGCTGGCCGTTGCACCGCCATCCACCAGGAAGGTGGAGCCGCTGATAAATGCGCCCTTGTCGCTCATAAGCAGCTCAGCCACATTGGCAACCTCGTCGGCGGTTCCGGGGCGACCGGCAGGGCATTTGGCAAACATGTTCTTGTAAAAGTCCCCCCGGGGACCGTTGAATTCATCTATGGCGAGCGGAGTGACAATGATGCCGGGGGCAATGGCATTGAGCCGTGCGCCCCGTTTGCCCCATTCCACTGCCTGGGCCATGACGCGCTTTTCGTTGCAGCGTTTTGCCAGCTGATAGGCGTGAAGGGTGTCGGTGATGGCTTCAGGCTGGAGAAAATCCAGAGAAAGCAGCGCTTCCGTGGGGGTGGTAGCAAGGGCAAGATCCTGCTGGGCGGTCAATGCGGGCATCCGCCAGCCGGATTGACTGGAAATGGTCACGCCAACGCCACCGGGTGCAATTACCTTGCCAACCTCCTCCAGCAGCATTGCCGTACCATAGAGATCCACCTTTAAAATGGCCGGAATGGGCGCCTGACTGGGGGAAACTCCGGCGGCATTTACCAGCATTTTAATCTCGCCGTACTGCTGTGCTGCGGCAATCATCGCCTGGATGGAAGCTCGGTCCGACAAATCCGCCTCCATGGGGACCACGTCGAATCCGGCGTTGTTCATAATCTCTGCGATAGCCCGGGCGTTTTCCAGCTTTTTATCTCCAACGATGATTTTCATACCGGTACCCATACGGCGGGCAATGGCCATGCCGATCTGTCCGGCTCCGGTCCATAACATGACTGATTTCATAAAACATCCTCCTGACATTCCGTCGTTTCTTTGTGATTCTATTTTATATAAGAAAAGCGGGAGGATCAATTCTGGTTTTGAAGCAATTTAATAAGTAAAACTAATAAGAAAAGCTGCCTCCGGGCACCAGAGGCAGCTAGGCAGCACCGCAGACAGATGATACGGTGCTGCTTATATTATTTCTCAAATTGGGTATGCAGCAGCTGGGCAAATTCCACAGCATAGGGATTGGGATTGCTTTTTTTCCAGAATACACAGTAGTTTCGCAGAATTGGCTCGGTTCCACGAACCAGCGGCACCCGAACAATGGAGGTGCTGACAACCGGTGTGGAATCATCGCCGTCTACCGGTAAAAAGCCCTTTCGGCCAATGACCATCAGTCTGGCCTCTTCCAGATTTTCTGCGTACAGAAATTCACCCTGAAAGCCCAGTACCGTTTGATAATATTCCTGCTCTGTTTCCTGCTGCGTGGGAGAAGCAACCAGAATGCAGGGGGTGTTTTTCAGCTCCTGGGGCGTTACGGTGGGCAGCTGGGCCAGCGGACTCCGGGCGGAAACCTCAATCAGACTGCGGCAGGTGGTAAGCAGCAGATTGACGTATTCCTCCGAAAAGGCGCGCCGCTGATCGTTGAGCACCAGATCGGCCTGACCGGTCCGGAGCATGGTATAAAGCTCTTCATGATTGCCATATTCGATGGATACGGCAACCTCGGGATGCTGCTCGGAGAACTGGGCCAGGGCTTCATGAAATTCGCAGCCGGAATAACAGCGCAAATAGCCGATTTTCAGACTGGCCTGATTGCCCTTGGCGATTTTTGCGGCCTCTACGCACATCCGCTGGTAATCCGCAGTGAGAATCAGACTCTTTTGATAGAAGTATTCCCCGGCTGGAGTCAGTGTGAAGCGGCGGTTTTTCCGCTCCAATAGGGAAAAGCCCAGCTCCCGTTCCAAAGCCTGAATCTGCTGAGAGATGGCGGACTGTGAAATATAGTTTTGCGCTGCGGCCTCGGAAAAGCTGCCGGTTTGAACCACAGACTGAAAATATCGAAGCTGCTTGAGCATAGCATCGCCTCCAGGGACAACCAAAATGGTGGGATTCCTGGAGGTATTATACCACAGGGATGGGAAATATGCCAGCAGGGCACGCGGATGTCAATCCACCACGGCGCGAACGGAGTCCAGCATATCGGGGAGCAATGCCTTGTCTGCAACATTGACGATGCTACAGCAATAGCTGTCGGTGAGCCAAACCACGCTGTAGAGATCTACATTCTGCATGATGTAAAAGGTCAGGCCGTTTGCGGTATAGAGTTCGGGATTGCCGGGATTCTTTTGAAATTCAACGCCCAGGTTCTCTTTATTGGCGTAAACATCAACGATGATATTGTAATCGCCGTTGACATAGACGGCAGTAATACAGGGAATATCGGGGTCTACATAGAGATCCTCCTGCTGATAGCCATCCGGAAGGTGGTGAGGAACCACCGGCTCGGTAATGTCCAGCTGAGAAACGGCGGCCAATAGGTCAGAGAGTGCGGGAGAATCCTCAATGCCGGCCGGAGGCACGGTGACAGACTTTGGACGATCATCCTGTGTGAGGTGGAAGGTTTCATCGGACCAGCTGATGATGGTGTTCAGCAGTCCGCTGCCGGCAGCCTGAGCAATGACCAGCATCATCAGCATACAGGCGATCAGTGCTGCCACAAGAAATGGAATGCGGCGCCATTTTCGCCGGTGGGCAGCGGGACGCAGCGGCTCCTGGCTGGCGTCGCAGCAAGCTGCATCCCCTTGGGGAAAAACACAGGCACATGCCTGAAAGGAATTCCATGCGTCCGATTCACTGGGCAGCTCCGGACTGGGCGCTCTGCGGTCCAATTCGTCCAGATATGCGTCAATAACTGCTGCGTCATAGGTTCCTTCGGTCATGGCGCTGAGGACCTGCTCCAGCTCCTGGGCAATTTCACTTGCAGACATCGCGGCAAAATGATCGGATAGATTGCCGGAATCAGTAGAAAGCCAAATTGGCGGATTTTCTTGATTGGATTGCATGGCAGCATTGCCCCCTTTCCCTATGATAGTAGTGTCGTCATCTCGTAGTTTCGTTGCAGCCTTTTTCCTGTTTTTCAAGCAATTTTTTACAGCGACTTAGGGCACGGGACAATCGGGACCGGCATGCCGTTTCAGAGATGCCCAATCGGTTGGAAATCTCCGCGTGATCCAGTCCGGTTTCGTATTTCATGCGGATGATAGCCTGATCCTCCGGCGACAGACCGGCTGGCAAAAGCTCGGACAGGCCGGAATCTGCTGAAACCGGGATGTCCTCCGGCAGGGGAACCTCGTTGTGGCGTGCGGTCATGCGGCGCTGATTGAGCACCTGATAATGAAGGGTCAGGTGCAGCCAGGCCTCCGGTGCGTCATAGGTGCGGAGGGTGTCATAATGTAGCATTGCAAGCAAAAAAACCTCCTGCACCAGATCGGAGGCGGTTTCCATGTCGCCGGTTTCCCGATAGGCAGTGCGAATCAGGCGCCGGTAAAACTTAATATGAAGTTGGTGAATAAATTCGTTGCGGTCCTCGTTCATGCCATTGCTCCGATTCTGTGGAAACTGTCATTTTTTCGGCTTTCATTGTATCACGGCCCTGGACGAATGAAAAGGGAAAACGGGGAAATATCTGCAATTGTTCAGAAAGAGATGGAATCATGGGAAACAAAACTGCCGCTCCGGCTCATTACAGGCCAGAGCGGCAGAGGGTTATTTGGCTGTGATGTCCCGAAGCTGCTGACGAAGTGCCGGGAGCAGCGGATTGCTGCAATCCTTGGCCCATAGCAGCGACAGGGTGAGGACCGTATGCGGACTGGGAAGATGCAGAATTTGCAGATCGGGATCGTCCAGCTTTTCTACCACGGATTCCGGTAAAATCGCGGCGCTTTCCCCGGTTTCTACGGTCATGGTCATATCCTCGAGACTTTCACAGAAGCGAATCTGCGGCTCCAGCCGAAGGTCACTGAGAATATGGATGATGTGATAAAGCCCCTGGGGTTCCTTGTCCACCAAAATCAGACCGCGGCTGGTGATGATGTCCCGATAGTCGCCGTCGGTGTGGAGATTGGCGCTGCGGAAGGCCAGCACCATTTCTTCCTGGAGAAAGGCTTCCTGGCAGAGGTCGCTGCGGGATTCCAAATCCCGGTCCAAAACCAACGCGCAGTCCAGGCTGCGGTCGGATAGTCCCTTTAGAATGCTCTGATGGTCATAATTCCGCAGCAGAACCCTTAGACCGGGGCTGCTTCTGCGCATATGATACAGGGCAGAGAGAAATTGCTTGCGCCGGGTCGGCTGGGCCAGAGAGCGGGCGTCTACACCGATGGTCAGCGTGAGGCCCTGGGCGTCCTCGGCCACCTGATTCCGTACCTCCGGCAGCATTTTTTCCCAACGGGAGATCAACTCCTTGGCACTTTTTTGCAGCGCCCGTCCGGCGTCGGTCAGCTCAACCTGCCGGGTACTGCGGCGGAGCAACGGAAGCCCCACCTCTCGCTCCAGATCCATAATCTGACGGGAGAGGGCGGACTGGGAGAGATAAACGCTTTCTGCTGCGCGGCTGAAGTTCAGGGTATCTGCCACGGCAATGAAATAACGAAGCTGCCGGATTTCCAAGGAAGTCACTGCCTTTCTTGATTTGAATTCCGAATGGGCTTAGCATCTGCACCCTTGCGGGTCAGCACATGAATCCAGCGATAGCTGCTTACATAAATGGCCACGGGGATACACTTAAAAAGCTGGTCGCTGTTGAGACAAAACACCACCCAGAATACCGGCAGCTTCCACCAAAATGCTGCCGCAAAGCTCAGCGGCATGACGATTGCCCAGGTGGAGATCAGATTCATGTACATATTGAACTTTGTCTCGCCGCCTCCTCGGATAATGCCCACGGATACCGGCATCTGATAGGCCATGCCGATAAAGATGATGACCATGAGAATCAGCAGCTGGTTTGCCAGCACCATGGCAGAGGGGGACAGGGCGTACAGGCTTAGCAGAGGCTGACGGATTGCCAGCAGAATGCCGCCCAACAGCAATCCCATCACCAGGAAAATTGCCTGAAGCGCACGGACATAGGGACGAAGTGCATTGGGCGTGTCGTATCCCTGACCCACCATTTTTCCGATGGAGACGGAGGTGGCGGACGCCTGGCTGACCGTAACCACCTTGAGGTATTGGAACATGGTGGTGGAAACAGAGTTGGCGGCAATGGCGTCGGAGGACAGGTGCCCCAGAATCCCGGTTTGAATGGGGGTGGCCAGGCTCCAAAGCAGATTGGTGAGCACCACCGGAACGGCAACCTTTCGATAGTCCTGCGCCAGCTCCTTGGAACGGCGGAAGGGATTCCCGTGAAAGAGCCGAATTTGCTTTTCCCGCAGCAGGACGTATAGAACAACAACGGTTAGCTCCAGAATCCGGGCAGTAAGGGTTCCAATCGCCGCGCCCTTGAGTCCCAGCTCCGGAAAGCCAAAGTGACCGAAGATCAGCGTGTAATTGATGGCGACATTGACAATCAGGCTCATCAGGCTGACCGCAAAGGAGATGGTAACCACCTCCAGACTCCGGAGGAACGCAATGAGAATGGTGGTGAGCACATAGAAGAGATAGGAGTATTTCAGAATGGACAGATACTCCACGCCTGCGTGAATGATTTCCGGGTCTGAGGTAAACAGCCCCAGCAGCTGATGGGGCAGCAGCGCCGTAATCAGCAGCACAAGCAGGCCGAAGGCCAGTCCGGTTTTCAGAGTGATGCCTGTAATGCGGCGGATGGGATCGACGTCGCCCTTTCCGCGGTATTGGGCGTTGAGCATCACCATGGCGTCGCCCATGGCAATGGTAATCTGCTGGACCAGGAACTGCACCTGATTGACAGTAGCCGCACCGGACAGAGCGGCCTGACTGTAGCTGCCCAGCATGATATTGTCCGCCACATTGACGGAGTAGGCCAGAATATTCTGGAGGGATACCACCAGAATTAGACGAAAAAGCGTATGGTAAAATACCCGATCCCGGGCAAAATAGGGGGCGTTCATAGGATACTTCCTTTTTCTGCGGAGATTTGTACGAATCTAAAATAAACCATACCACAAGATTTCGGAATGTGCAAGGAAAAGGCTTACCGGGTTCCGCTGGCCGCTGTGACGGCGGGCTGTGCAGAATCGCCTTGGGCATAGCGGGTTGCCAGAAGAATGCTCAGCAGGATCAGCAGAGCACCCAGCAAGCTCTTTGCGGTGAATGCTTCTCCGAGAATCAGAAACGAAAACAGCGCGGTCATAATGGGATAGGTACACTGCGCCAGGGAAACCATATCTGCGCCGGTGAGCGTTAGCGCCTGATTTTGAAGGGCATAGCCAATCAGCGAACAGGGAATGGCCAGATAGAGAATTACCAGGTAAGAGGAGGCAGAGGCGTGCAGCAATACGGCCGGGTCCTCTGTGGTAAAGGTCATAATCCAGTTGAGCGCTGCGGCAACCAGCAGCTGCAGGGTGGTCAGCGATAGAGGATGCATGTCCTCCAACGCCTGCGCACCGAAAACCAGAGAAAGCGCGGCGAGAATGGCGGAAGCGAAGCCCCATAGCTCTCCAAGGCCAAAGGAATGGAGTCCGCCGCAGAGCAGATAGAGGCCCAGAAGCATAAGTCCCAACGCCAAAAGCTGTGGCCGGGTGCAGCGCTTGTGGAAAAAGATCAGCAAAATCAGCGGCGTCCAAACTGCGCTGCTGGAGCGGAGAAACGCCACATGGGCTGCCATGGTTAGCGTTAGGGCCTGGTTGCTGCAAAGATAGCACAGGGCCATGCATAGGGTTGCAGGCAGCCAATGGAGAAGCGGCGTTCGGCGGAGATCAGCCCAAAGCGTTTTGTGATAGAATCCCAACAGAATCACCGCGGCCAGGGTAAACCGAAGGGAAAGACAGGCGGAGACGGTAACCTCCTGGTACATCAGCTTGGAAATGGGGTCGCCCAGACCGTAGATGATGCTCTGTAATAGGATTAGAAAAAACCAGCGATGCTTCATAATTGGGACCTCTTCTTCTGGAATATATACGAAGCCATTATATTTTACGGGAAGATGATTGTAAAATGCAGAAATTCCAGATATAATATACTCTATCATTATATTTGAGGGAAGCATATGACAAGAACTGAACTGGAATCGTTTCTTGCGGTGGTGCAGGCAGGGAGCCTCAGCGCCGCAGCAAAAAATCTGTATATTACCCAGCCGGCATTGAGCCGGAGAATCCAGTCTCTGGAGCAGGAGCTTGGGTATCCGCTGCTCCAGCGCAGTCCCGGTGTCAGAAAAGCAACGCTGACTCCCCAGGGAGAGCAGTTTGTATCACTGGCGACTCAGTGGATGGGAATCTGGAATGAGGCACAGGAGATTCCTGCCCGTTTGAGCCGGAAGAGCTATACCATTGCCACCAACGACAGCATCGAGGTCTGCCTGCTGCCGCCGGTGCTGCATCTGCTGGCTCAGCGGAATCCCGAGGTGGATGTGCGGATGCTCAGTCTCCATTCGGCAGAGGCGTATCTCTACATGGAGCGGGGACAGGCGGATATTGCGTTTATTTCCGATGCTCGCTATTCCAAAAACATTGACACGGTGAACCTCAGCAGTGAGAAATTTGTGGTGCTGTCGGATCCGGCGATGAAGCTGCCAGGAGATGTGACCCCGGAGATTTTAGACGGGGCGAAGGAAATCTATATGAACTGGACGCCAGGCTTTGACCGCTGGCACCGATATTGGTTCCGGATGCCCCGGCCCCATTTGCAGGTGGATTCCACGGCGTTTCTGGCTTATATGCTCTCCCGCGGCGGGTATTGGGCAGTGGTGCCGGTGTCGGTGGCGGATTACATCCGAAAGCAGGTGGAGCTCAGTTGTTCTCATCTGATTCAGCCGCCCCCGGATCGGGTTTGCTGCTGCCTGACCAAGCCCCAGCGTCAGCCCATGGATGAACTGCTGTTTTCCTGCATTCGGGAGGTTTATCGGGGGCAGGATCGGATTCAAATTTTACTCTAAGGGCGGCATATTGGTGTCCAAAAGAAAATGGGATCGCAGTGCGGTCTCATTTTTTACGCCAGAAGAGTAAGCTATATTACCCAAATTGAGAGCTGACAAATTATTATAAATTACAAATATAGTTCCTGACTATTGCATAATTTCATTTGGTGTGGTAGGATGAAGAAAATGGATGGAAGGAGCGGGAAGGATGAAACGGAGCAGAGTGTGGGCTGCGGTCTTGTCTGGGGTGCTGCTGCTGGGACTGTGTGCCTGCGGCGGGAAGAACCAGGTGGAGGAAAATCTGCCGGATGCGGTGCTGTCGCCGGATGCCTATCAGGTGGAAACGGTGGAAGCCAGTTGGAATGTGGGCTTTTTATGGTTTTTCTGTGCGGATCAGCGGTTTTTCTATACCGCCGGGGTACAGGAGCTGATGGATGATGCCAGCCGGGAGGTGCCGCTCTATGCCTTTGATCCTGAGACGAAGGAGACGGAGGAAATCACGCTGCCCCTGGGAGAGGGCTGGCATCTCTACACCATGACCCCTGCACCGGATGGGGGCTATTGGATGGCATTTACTCCCCTGACCTTTGGCAGCACCACGACCAATTATACCCCCAATCCCTGCTGGCTGGTAAAAACCGACGAGCGGTTTCAGGAGCAATTCCGGATTGACTTGTCCCAGTATAGTCAGGAGCAGGTGCGCATTGCCAATGTTATCTGTCCAAAGTCCAGCCAGTATGCCAGGGATTCGGAGGATTCTCTGGGGTGGATGTCGGCAGGAAAGATGGAGTTCTTCAAGCCAGAGCTGATTTGTGATGACCAAGGGCGGGTCTATGTGGCGGCAGTCAATGAAAATCTATTGGTATTTGACCAGAACGGAACCCTGCAGAAGGAACTGGATATCTTTGATGTGGCGTATGCACAGGGAGTCTGCCTGGCAAAGACCTATGATGGCACCATTGCCGTTGGTCTGACCGGCGGGGGCGATTGGCAGATACGAACCGTGGATAAGGATACTTTGGCACTGGGCGACCCGTTGGAACGGCAGAACGAGGACGGAAAGCTGGACCGTCTGACCCCGGCACCGTCGCTGCTGCCGGAGTATGATCTGTTTGGCTACGGATATTGTGGCCTGTATGGGGTGAAATTTGGCGAGGACGGCAGCTATTCCAGTGAGCCTCTTTTGTACTATGGAACGGACAATGATCTTCCTCAGGACGGAAACGGAACCCTCAGACAAACGGCGGCGGGGCAGCAGCTTGCTTATATGCATTTGGGAGCGCTGCAGGACAACGGGACGAAAACAGTCTATTTTGATACCCTGACCATGAAATAACAATGCGCCCGACAATCGGCATTCAACCGACTGTCAGGCGTTGTGCTTATTTCTTATGGGAATGCCGCAGTTCTTCTGTAATGGCATTGTGCTCCTGGTCCAGTTCTTTGTGCAGATCCTGACCGATTTGCCGCAGCTCCTGATGAATGCTGTTTTCAGCGGCCTGAATTTCCGGATTTTCCTCCAGATCCTCCCGGATGAACATGACCAAAAATCCCAAGGTCAACAGCAGGCAGGAGAACCAGATGGTTTTATCCCCAAAGTGCGGGATCAGCAAACCTCCGGCTCCGGCCCCCAGTGCAAACAGCAGAATCACCGAGAAATAATGGACGGATTTGATCAAAATCTTTCGATCCCGGGTTCGGGCACCGGCCATCAGGGACTCCACGCCGCTGCGCAGATTTCCGATGCACATGGTGCTGGCAAAGGCATAGCCGTCCACCTTTCGGAACGCCTGTACCTGCATGGCGCAGGCAAAGGAAACCAGTGCATTGGCCAAAAGGTTGAGAGGCTGGGACAGCAATCCCACGGCCAGCAGCAATAGGATTTCCACCAAAAGCACCAGCTGACGCCAATGGACGGCACGGATTTTCTGGAACTTCCAGCGAATCCCCTCGGCTGCTGCAACGCCAAGTCCGAAGGCGCACAAGGGAAACAGATAGTGAAGCACTCTGCCCCAGTTGCCGGAGAACAGGTTTTGACTCAGCAGGACGATATTTCCGGTCTGTGCGTTGGCAAATACCTGACCACGGGCGATATAGGTGTAGGCATCCTGCAATCCCCCAGAGGCGGAGAGCAAGGCGGCGGTGAGGAAGGCCTCAGACATCTGCCCATGCTTCTTTTTCAAAGGGATCTCCTCCTTTAGTGCTTATTTGCAGCGCTCTTTACCTGGAGACGGCTCAGGGCGCGGGCGAGATTCGATTGCGCCATACGGTATTCCTGAATGCTCTTTTTCTGGAGCAGCTCTTCCTTGGCCCGATCCGCAGCCCGCTTGGCGCGGTTTGCGTCAATCTCGTCGGGGCGTTCCGCAGAGTCCACCAAGATCAGCACTTCGCCGTTCTCCACCTTCATCAATCCGGCGGATACGGCAGCCAACTGTTCCTCCTGACCCTCGCAGCGATAGTGAAGGGTACCGGGAACAATGGCCATAATCACGTTGGTATGATGGGCCAATACGCCGTACATACCGGTGGTGGTGGGGACGGAGAGCGACTGGCACGGTCCCTCATAAAAAGGCTCGTCGGCGGCAAGAATGTGAACGGGGAAGTTCTCCATTACAGCTCACCTGCCTCAAGCTTCTTCGCCTTTTCTACCACGTCGTCAATGGTGCCAACGTTGTAGAAGGCAGCTTCGGGATACTGGTCCATTTCGCCGTCTACGATGGCCTTAAAGCCGCGAAGGGTTTCGCTCAGAGGAACATAGATACCGGGAATGCCGGTGAATTTTTCGGCAACATGGGTGGGCTGGGCCAGGAAACGCTGGAGCTTACGGGCGCGGGTTACTACCACCCGATCCTCGTCGCTCAGCTCATCCATACCCAGAATTGCAATGATATCCTGAAGCTCACTGTACTTCTGAAGCGTCTCCTGCACCTGACGGGCAATTCGGTAGTGCTCCTGTCCAACGATATCCGCCTCCAGAATTCGGGAGGTGGACTCCAGCGGATCCACAGCGGGGTAAATGCCCTGCTCCGCGATCTTACGGCTCAGGACCGTAGTGGCGTCCAGATGGGCAAAGGTGGTGGAGGTAGCGGGGTCGGTCAGGTCATCAGCAGGCACGTAAACGGCCTGAACCGAGGTGACGGAACCGTCCTTGGTGGAGGTAATGCGCTCCTGCAGCTCGCCCATTTCATTGGCAAGGGTGGGCTGATAACCAACGGCGGAGGGCATACGGCCCAGCAGCGTAGAAACCTCGCTGCCTGCCTGAACGAAACGGAAGATGTTGTCGATAAACAGCAGCACATCCTTATGCTCTTCGTCACGGAAATGCTCTGCCATGGTCAGACCGGACAGGGCAACCCGCATACGAACGCCGGGGGATTCGTTCATCTGGCCGAATACCAGCGCGGTTTTATCGGATACGCCGCTTTCCCGCATTTCCTTCCAGAGGTCATTGCCCTCACGGCTTCTCTCACCGACGCCGGTGAAGATGGAGTAGCCACCGTGTTCCATGGCAACGTTGTGAATCAGCTCCTGAATCAGTACGGTCTTGCCCACGCCTGCGCCGCCAAACAGACCGATTTTGCCGCCCTTGGGATACGGCTCCAGCAGGTCAATGACCTTGATGCCGGTTTCCAGAATTTCAACGGCGGGACTCTGCTCGGAAAATTCCGGGGGATTGCGATAAATGCTCTTATGGGGCGAATCGGCGGGGATTGCCTCGCCGCCGTCGATGGGCTGTCCCAGTACGTTAAACATTCTGCCCAGGGTCTGCTCGCCTACGGGAACCTCAATGGTTTTTCCGGGGGCAAGCACCTGCATGCCGCGATACAGTCCATCACTGCCGGAAAGCATGACGCACCGAACCGTGTTGTCGC
>CAVEIY010000003.1:38812-44077 GCA_963615825.1 Flexilinea sp. | reverse complement strand
TTGTAACGCCGGTTAACGCCTTCATCTGTTCAAATACGCTGGTTTTGGCCACATCGTCTGTGTAATCGGTCAAAAACGGCGGATAGTAATAGAACATGCTCAAATGCTCCTCTGTGTCGGTCAGAGGAAAGCTCAGCTGGGGCGGTTCCTCTGCAGAGACCGGCTCGGAGAGCGATAAGTCGGATGAATCTGGCACATCAGTTGTGGATACAGTCTCAGTGATTTGCTCCGTGGCGGGCGTTTCCGAATGAGCGGCAGCAGCTTCGGCGGAGGAAGCCGTATCCTTGCCGCACCCCGCAAGCAAGGCGAATAACATACAAATTGCAAGGATCATGGACAGCAAACGCTTGAATGTTTTCATAGAAAATACCTCCATTGTTTCTTGTGTCGCATTTTGATCGGTGCTATAATGAAAAAGATAAAATAATTGGGATGTGATTGCATGACCGATACTACGATTGCGTGTTTCCTATCCGTGTGTGACACACTTAATTTTACACGCACAGCGCAGCAGCTTCATTTGAGCCAACAGGCCGTGAGCAAGCAGATCATGTCGCTGGAAGCAGAGCTGGGATACAAGCTGTTTTATCGGGGATACCATGCTATCTCCCTTACAAAAATTGGCGGTTTGTATCGAGATCTGTTTCTGCAGTGGGAGCGCCAACTGCAAGACACCCAAAATAAAGCCAAACGTATGTATGCCAGTGACATCAGCATTGTCCGAATTGCGTATCTCAAACGAATTGTCTTGCCCGATGTTCTGAACAATCTGATCTACACGTTTAAGGAGGCTTATCCTCAGGTAGCCATAGAATACTCTCAGATCACCGGATCAGATATGGTCACGCTGCTCTTGGACGGTGTTGTGGATTTTTGCATTGGGCATCAGCAGCTGTTCGCAGATGCCCAGGGGCTGTGCTCGCATCCCATCGAATTGGAAGAAAAATATCTGAGTATTTCCCGGCGGCATCCCCAATATTGCTGGCCGCTGCAGCCGGATGCAATCAAAGACATGACCTACCTGTTTACTCCCATGGAGGATCAGGACTTTGAGGTCGCGGTTGCGAATGCCAAGGCAGAATTGGCGTGCCTTGGCGCCCTGCCTGGCGTCTATAAGATGGTCAAAGATGATGATGCACTGTATTTGTCGGTAGAAATGGGAGAAGGCGTTACGTTGTCCAGCAACGTGACCAAGCTCTTTCAGAGTCCCAGCATAGATTCCGTTCCGCTCCACCGCTACTCTTATTTGTCTGTTTGCTGGAATCCGAAAAATGAGAATCCCTATGTGCAGAAAATAGCCCAGATGGTGAAGCAGATCAAATTGCCTCAGCTGCCCTGAACGGCATCCCTGGGCGGCCAGTGCTTTGCATATGTGTGGTCATCGTCCAGGGTTTCATATGGCTCCGGCCATGGAACGGAGTCCACAGCAGGCTGTGCCGGAGAATATTCAAAATGCAGCGGCCCAGGCTCCTCCAGGGGAGGCCGTTTGCTCTCTCCGCCGCTGGCCAGTTCCGCATCCGGCCGCTGATCGGTTTTTGCGGTTTGATATGCGGTCTGTGCCCAGTTTTCGCAGTCCAGACTGCAGTTATAGTCCGGGCAAACCTGCTCATGGAGGTATTTCCAGGCGCCATTTTCAAATACAAAATCAGAGCCATAGCGTTCCGTCACAAATCGGAAGCGTTTATGCTCCTGCGGGGTATAGTTAGAGAAGATCACGCCGGGGGTATAGAATGCAGCCCGCGCGCTGAGACCGTCCTTTGCAACCTCGATTACATCGGTATCCAGAATGTGCATGGATACCTCTGTCAGTGGCCGGGGGTCGCCGCCGCCAATTTGCGGATACTTCTCCCAAATAGAATTATAGTAGTTATAGACGATTGCATCATAGCTGGTGACGCTGCCACGGTAGACCGATTCAAATCCGCGCATTCGTCCAAACACATGGCCCCAGGCGGCCTGATCGCTATGAGACCAGAGGTTGTCCCATTCCTCGGCGGATGCTGCCCGTGCATGGAGATAGGCGTGCTGGGCGTGGATATTTTCCACTGCCTGACTGCCTGCTGCATTGTGGATGCGCTGCCGCAGTGTTGGTTCTTTGCTCATGATTCCCATACCTCCTTGTATCGGGGATGTCCCTTGGGACCAAAGCCCATGGATTCGGAATAAGAAAAGTACGGTTTTGGCATCCAGGGATATTCGTCGCGCCAGTTGAAGCGGCTGTCATGGGTCAGCAGTGGATAGTCCGGCGTTCCAAACTCCGCCTTGACCTCTGCCAGGGACGGGTCATCCGGCGTCATGATTACGGGCTGCTGGGAGTAGTTTTCTCCGGCCCGACAGTTCACATCCACGATTTCGACCAAATGCCATATCTTCCAGCCGGAAGCCTCCCGGATAAAGTCCACGCCGATCTTTTGGCAGCGCCAGATGGCATCTGCGGTTCCGTCGGGCAGCCGTGTTGTTTCCTGACCCACGCAGTACCAGATTCCTTGCGCCGTTTTCCCATCACCGGCCACAAAGATCAATGGTGTATTGATGGGATAGACCGACAGAGATCCAAAGCCTACATCATCTACGGTGTGCGGAACAGATGGGTCCGCAGCGGCGCATGCATCCAGGGCTTCCTGCATCTTTTTCCGATGAGCAACCACATAGTATTTTGCAATGTGATCCATTCCAATGTAGTAGCCCCAGTTCTTCCCATAGGATGCGGTTTTTCGGTTCTGCGGCTCCGCGACCCAAAGGTCGTTTAGCTCCTTCCTGCGTTGCTCATTCGCGGCCAGAAATACCCGTTTGGCCATAATTTTTTGAAGCTGCTCACGATCCCACACTCTGTCGATCAGCTCGTCCTCTGTGTAAAATTCAAGCGTATCTTGCATGCTCTCCCTCCATTCCATAGCTAAAGGTGGATGCAAACGTTGCATAGGGTTCCGGATAGTCCGGCAGTTTCGTAAATGGGCGGTTTGGATGATATGGCCCCCGAAGCGGCTTTGGAACATTGGGCGCAGGAATCTCAGCATATAGCTGATCCGCACCTTCAAATCCTTCGATGTTCGGATAGTCGAAGCGCTTCTGCCCCCAACTTTGACCGCAAGGCGCATGGATGTCCTCTAAATACTGGAGGTGCCATATTTTCCATGCATCATCCTCATATACAAAGTCTACTGCATAGCATCCCCAGGTCCAATAAGACACCGGACCGGAGGAGGTGATTTTTACCTCCGAGCCGCGGCTGTACCAGAGTCCCTTTGCTGTTTTTTCATCCTCTGCAATCTCTATGACTGCGCTGCTGATCGGCTTGGAGTTGTAGGGACCGGCCCCCAGCAATTCTTCGGATGTCTTTCCTGCCAGTTTTTCCGGAAATATCTGCTGCATAAACAGACCGATTTTTAAATTTGTCCGGTAGATGGCGTTCAAATACTGCTGCACAGCCTCCCGGCCGTTGTACCATCCGGTGTTTAATCCCAGGCACACGTCCTGCCGCTTGCTCCAAAACCGTTCATACAGCTCATGCTCTCGGCACAGTATCTGTGAATAAATATATTTACCCATCAGATTTTTGATCCCGCGGTGATATTCCCATCGCCTGACCTTATCCTCCGTTGTGTATGCCGAATCCATTTGCTTCGCCTCCTTTTTGCGTTTTTGTATATTTTCATTATATTTGCAGGGAGATTTCTTGTAAAACAAATCATTTTTACTATACCACAACAAAAAGTTACATGTGCCATAGCCGGTCTATCGGAAGGGGACTGCTATCGTTCGGATGATTGACCTGCATTCCCGGTTCCGATTTTAAATAACGTCAAAAATACCGCAGTCAGGGGACGAAAGTGGTTCCTGACTGCGGTATTTCTCTTTGTATGTATGTGTTTTCGACAGTTACGGCTGGGTATCCTCATGCAGCGGCAGGCCCGCCGCAATCAAATCCTCCGACCCAAATTCCTCATCCGACCATCCGAACAGCAAAACAATATCCTCCTTGGGGGAGAATGCTTCCACATCACACACCACAAACGCATCGCTGCGGTTTTTGCCGATTTGGGTATTCTCCAATTTCTCCTTCGTTGCCGCAACCATGCAAAAGTTCCGCGGCGCTGCAAGCAGCGTATCCTTCTGCGCCTGAGAATAGAGAGAAAAGGCGGTGACGGCATAGCCCTCGCCGGAATTGGACATCAGGTACTTCCAGCCCAGAGGCGACTTTTGGTAGACTGCCACGGTCAGTGTGTCGCCGGACTGCGCCAGGACGAACCGGGCGTTATAATCTTCCTCTACCTGATCCCACAGAATTTCGTAGCCTTTTAAGTGCAGGCGGAAGAACAGCGAAGCCTGTACGGTGTTCAGACCCAGCAGAATCCCCACGGACAAGGCCAGAAGGCAGAGGACGAGCAGCAGCTTTTTCATATGGAGTCACCCCTTGACGCTTTCGTTATCTTTGAACAGAAGATTCATGTAGTTGCTTCGGCCATACAGAATCCGGTCGATAAAGACATCATTGCCCCGGACGCGATAGAACACCATATAGTTTCCGCTGACCAGAAAGCGGTAGCCTGCGCCAGCCTTTGTAATCGAGGACAGCGGGGCACCTAGCTCCGCAAAGTCCTCCAGCCTATCTACTGCATCCAGAATGCGTTGACCACATGCGCTGCAGCGGGACGGTTTTGAAGATCTGTAATAATGTAATCCCAAATGTCGTCCAGATCACGGCGGGATGCCATCGAGTAATGGATGTCATTCTTCATTTGCTCTACCACGGAAATGTGCCCGCATATCCTCTGACGTCAGCCAGCCTTCGGTTTCACCAGATTCGCGGCCACTGGCAAGCTCGTTCATCAAGCGGATCGTCGCCTGCGCCGTTTCATAGTCCTGCATATCCACAATGGCGTACCGTCCGCGCCCGTTCTTGGTCAGAAAAACAGGAGCGCCCACCGCCACGTCCCGCAGCACCTCGCTGTAATTTCGCAGGTCGGAAATGGGTTTAATGTTCGGCATATCGTTCAGCTCCCTTCGGCTGTAGTATATCCGATTCTGCTGTAAAATTCAACAGCAAATTTGATGATAAATTCTGCGGGAGACCTCTGCCTGACCACTTCGGATTGACAGCATTTGGCCCGCTATGGTATGATAGTCCTACTTCAAAACAAATTCACCGATTCAGCAGCCACACCCCGGCATTGAGATATGCCGCGAAGGTGAGCCAAGCAAGATAAGGGATTTGCAGCTTTGCGGCCAGGGGACTGACCTTCCGGAAGGACAGAAGCATCCACA
>CAVEIY010000003.1:1885-38749 GCA_963615825.1 Flexilinea sp. | reverse complement strand
AGCGCGCCCCCGAAGCTCTGCATCCGGAAAAAGAAGATGGGCCAGAGAAAGTTGGCGGCCAGCTGGAGCAGATACAGCTGCAGGCTGCTGGTGCGCTGTTCCGACGGCTCAGAGCGGTAAATGCTTGCCGCGCCGATGCCCATCAGCGCGTATAAAATCCCCCAGACGATGGGGAACACGATCCCAGGCGGGGAGAACGGCGGTTTTAGAATGGTATCCCGGTACAGGCCAGTGCTGTCCCGGATCAGCCAGCCGGAAAGCGCCCCCACTGCCTCGGTAAAGGCAATCCAGAATGCGTAAACTCGAAATTTTTTCATGATATCACCCCGAAAAGTATATGAGTTCCGGGACAAATCATACCCACGGAAGGAGAAGCACATGACGATCTTTGAAGTGACGAAGCGGGAAGGAGGGCAGCGCCTGTGAACAGAATCATGCGATGCGGAATTTCTCTTTTGATTGTGGTTTCGCTCCTCTGCGCCTGTCAGGCAACCACTGCGCCCTCAGTCTCTGAATCTTCGCTTGCCGCATCGTCCATTTTTGCGGCAGAATCCCAAGCGCAGGCAGAGAATGCCCCAATCACCACCGAACAGCTGTTGGAGGATTACGATTACCTCTGGACGGCGCTGGAGGAGAATTATGTGTTCTTTCCAATTCTGGAGCAGCAGGGCATTGACATAGCCGCCATCCAGACTGACACCCGGAATTTGATTCAGAATCAGGTGCCGGATGTTTCGACATTTTATGAGACGCTGCGCCAAATGTTCCTGAAATGCAATTACTTTGCCCATCTGGACGTGGTGTCAAAGGACGTGTACGACAGCATGGCCGGGTATTATTGCGCGGAGGGGCAGGAGAAAAGCGGCTGGAAGGACGCGATGGAGAAGGAGAACGTCCGGCGGTTCTATGAGGATGCCCCGGCCAATGCGTCCGAGCTGACTGCGCCCAATCCCGCGGTCTCGGAGACGATCCACGCGGAATATGATGCCCAGCGAAAGGCCATGATCATCACCATCCGCTCCTTCGCCCAGGAAAAGCTCCAGCAGGATCAGCAGTATTTGCAGGACTTTTTCCAGTCCCATGCCGAGGATGAGGTAAGCGACATTGTGTTTAACATCACCCATAATCGCGGCGGCAGCACGCTATATTGGAACGAGAACATCGTCGCGCCATTTGGCGGCAGCTACACCTGGGACACCTGGCTCTATGTCCGGGATACGGCACTGACCCGGCAATTTCTCCCCATCGAGGAGGCGTATCAGTCCATTGACCAGCTCCCGGAGGAGCATCCGGCCCCGGCGTTTGTGTCCGAGCTGGGGCTGACTGATTTTTATCATCATACTGAGTGCGTAAACTCGGATGCGACGCTTCCGGTGAATCTGCTCAGCGCAAAACGGTGGGTGCTGGTGGATGATGCGGTTTATTCTGCGGCGGAGTCGTTTGCGTACTTCTGTAAGAAAACGGGCTGGGCCACGCTGGTGGGCACGGCCACGGACGGAGATGGTCTTGGGGTGACGCCGATCATGGTCGATCTCCCCAATACGGGGATTTTGGTCCGGTTTTCTGCGCAGGTTGGAGAGAATCCGGACGGGACGTGCAATACGGCGTCCGGAACCAAGCCAGATTATACCTGTAAACGGTTTGAGTCGCCGCTTTCTGCGTTTGAGCGGATTCGTGCGGAAGAATGATGAAATTGCGGCGTTTTGGTATTAGAAAAATGAGTGTATTGGACGGATAGGAGAATTACAATGAAGCTCTACCACGGCAGCAATACCCTTGGTATCGAGACACTGGAGCCGCGCCTTGCGGATCATGACAGGCCCTACATCTACCTGACTTTAAACCCGGTGGTTGCGGCGCTCTATCTTTCCAATGCGGTGGAGCGCCCGTATTACTGGTTCCCCTATGGCTATCAAAAGGACGGCGTTGTGGAGTACCACGAGCTGTTTCCCAATGCGCTGAGAGAAGCGGCAGAGGGGAAAAGCGGCTGCATTTATACGGTGGAGGCGGACGAAAAAACGGTCATTCCGTTTCCGAACAACCCCAATGCAAGGCTGGGAACGGTGCCGCTAGAGGTTCAGGATACCTTGTATATCCCGGATTGCTACCAGTGGCTGATGGAGCAGGAAAAGAAGGGCTTGTTTGCGGTGAGCCGCTTTGAGGAGAAAACGGAACGTTCGCTGAATTGGTGGTATGATGCGGTATTAAGGTATATTACGGAGAAGCGTATGATCGAAACGCCGGAGTGCTCCTATGCCCGGTTCGTGCGGGAGAGGTTTCCGCAGATTTGGGAGAAGTATGTTAGGGCAGTGTCCACGAAGTAAATATGGCGGTGGAGCTGTAAAGTATCCGTCCATAAAACCGAATAAAGGCCCTGAAATCCTCGGATTTCGGGGCTTTTTCTGCGTTCCTGCCATACCTTCTCACGCAAAAGCCAGACATCCCCATCCTTCGCTCCCATTTCCACGCAATCCCAGAAAAAACCTTGAAGAACGAGCAAAAAAGTGATACAATTTAATATAAGTGCCGTGACCTAGGTGTGGGATATTAAATGGCAAAAACATGATATCCTGCACGAAAATGGAATCGGCGGAGAAAAAGGACGAGGACATACCGATGTATCGAAACTATATCAAGCGGGCCCTGGATATTCTGCTTTCGCTGGCGGGCCTGATTTTGGCATCCTGGCTGTTTCTGCTGATTATCCTTGCCATCGAGATTGATGATCCCGGGCCGGTATTTTTCAGCCAGAAACGGGTGGGAAACCACAAGAAATACTTTCAGCTCTATAAATTCCGCAGCATGAAAACCTTAACGCCCCACGACATGCCCACCCATCTGCTGGAGAACCCGGAGCAGTATATTACCCGGGTGGGGAAGTTCCTGCGTAAGACCTCTCTGGACGAGATCCCCCAGCTGTGGAACATTTTAAGAGGGGATATGAGCGTCATCGGCCCCAGGCCTGCCCTGTGGAACCAGGAGGATCTGCTGGCGGAGCGGGACAAGTACGGCGCCAACGATATTCGCCCCGGCTTGTCCGGCTGGGCACAGATTTGCGGACGGGACGAGCTGGAAATTGCGGACAAGGCGCGGCTGGACGGAGAATATGTGCAGAGATGCTCGTTCCGGTTCGACTGCCGCTGCTTTTTTGGAACGGCCATTTCCGCATTGCGGGGAGACGGCGTGGTAGAGGGCGGCACCGGGGAAATCCATCGGATGGAGCAGAGAAAATGAAGATACTCATTGCAACCAATCATTCCTATATGCTCTACCGGTTCCGCCGGGAGCTGATCCAAACGCTGATGCAGGAGCATGAGGTGATCCTCAGCATGCCCTTTGTGGGCCACGAGGAGGATTTTCAGGCCATGGGGCTTCGCTGCATCCAGACAGATTTGGACCGTAGAAGCATCAATCCTGTGAAAGACCTGCATCTCATTGAGGATTACCGCAAAATTCTCGCGGAGGTTAAGCCGGATTTGGTGATGACCTATTCTATTAAGCCCAACGTCTATTTGGGCGGCCTGTGCAAAAAGCGGCACATTCCCTATGTGACCAACGTTCAGGGCTTGGGGACTGCTTTTGAAAAACCGGTGCTGTCCACCGTGGTGTCGGTGATGTACCGCAGTGCGCTGCGGCGGGCCAGAACGGTGTTCTTTGAAAATCAGGAGAACGCAGCGTTCTTCCGGGAGAAGAAGATCGTTTCGCCCCAGCAGATCACGGTGCTGCCCGGTGCCGGCATCAATCTGGAGGAATATCCGGAGGTGCCCATGGTGGAGGATTCGGTGTGCCGATTCCTGTTTGTGGGGCGCATTATGAAGGAAAAGGGTGTGGACGAATTCTTTGCCGCCGCGAAAACGCTGAAAGCGGAATTGGGCGACCAGGTTGCCTTTGATGTGGTCGGCTTTTATGAGGACGCTTATAAGGAATTGGTGGATCAGCTGGTGGCGGAGGGCGTTGTGACGTTCCACGGCTTCCAGACGGAGGTTCACCCTTATTATGCGTCGGCGGACTGCGTGGTGCTGCCGTCCTATCATGAGGGAATGTCCAATGTCCTTTTAGAGGGAGCGGCAACGGGTCGCGCCCTGATTACCAGCGATATTCCCGGCTGCCGGGAGGCGGTGGAGAATGGCGTCAGCGGTTATCTGTGTCCGGTTCAGAATACGGAGCGTCTGACCCAGGCCATGCGGACATTTGCGGAACAATCCTTCCGGCAGCAGTCGGACATGGGACACTGTGGACGGCAGCTGGTGGAAAAGCGCTTTGACAAGAAGCAGGTGGTTGCCCGGACGGCAGCGGCAATGATGCAGAACACAGCGAGGAGTAAAACATGACCCTGACAAACTACTGGTGGCTGCTGATTTGGATGTTTACCGGCGGACTGCTGATTACAGTGATGAGCACCTACCGCCAGAGCGTGGGCGGCATCCGGCATGATGAGGCGCGGTCAGGATTGTCGGTGCTCTCGGCGCTGTTGATCGTGCTGCCCTTTATCATCTGGGGCGGCTTTCGGACGAATGCATTTGGCGATACTGGGGCATACCGTAGAACCTTTCAGGCTATTCCGGAGGGCTTTGGACAGCTGAGCGCCTATATGGAAACCATCACCAAGGATAAAGGCTTTTACTTCCTGGGGGCGCTGTGGAAAAATATCGTTGGAAGCAATGATGTGGTGTATTTTCTGGCATTTTCCCTGCTCCAGATGGGCGTTCTTGCGTGGCTGTATCGGAAGTATTCAACGGACTATTGGCTGAGTATCTTCCTGTTTATCGCCTCCACGGACTACCTTTCCTGGGTATTCAATGGCATGCGGCAGTTCACTGCGGTAGTGATTGTCCTGCTGGCCACGCCGTTTATCCTGAAAAGACGATATATCCCCGCGATTCTGCTGATTCTTTTGGCATCGACTATGCACCAGTCGGCGCTTCTGATGCTCCCGTTCCTATTTGTGGCACAGGGAAGAGCCTGGAGCAAACGCACCATGGTGTTCCTGGTGGCGGTGCTCGCGGCGATGGCGTTCATTGACCGGTTTACGGATATCCTGGATCAGATGATGCAGGAAACACAGTATTCCAATATGGTGTCCGACTGGACATCCTGGAACGACGACGGCACCAACCCCATTCGCGTTCTGGTGTATGCTGTGCCCACGCTGCTGTCGCTGGTGGGGCTTCGGTTTATTCGTCAGGCGGAGGATCCGCTGATTGACCTGTGCGCGAACATGTCGATTATCTCAACGGGCCTTTATATGATTAGCACCATGACCAGCGGTATTTTTATGGGACGCCTGCCGATTTATGCGTCGCTGTATAACTATATTCTGCTGCCGTGGGAACTTAGGTATATGTTTAGAAAAGACTCTTACGGACTGCTGAAGGCGGTTGCTGTGATTGCATATTGCGGGTTCTTCTTTTATCAGACGCATATTGCGTGGGGACTCCTATAAACAGCGTATTTGGAGGCGGTAATGTGGGTGAAAATCCGGTTGTCTCGGTAATTGTGCCAGTATATAAGACGGAACTTTATCTCGAGCAGTGCGTTGAGAGTATTTTAAATCAGACATATTCAAACCTTGAAGTGATTTTGGTGGATGACGGAAGCCCGGATCGGTGCCCGGAGATGTGTGATATATATGCATCCGAGGATAAGCGCATTCTCGTGATTCATAAAGAAAACGGGGGACTTTCCTCTGCACGTGAAGCCGGCATTAAAAGGGCAACTGGCGACTATCTTATGATTGTTGATAGTGATGACTGGATAGATTCTGAGTCAATCGCTGTGTGTATTGATGTTGCACTTCGGCATAACGCAGATTGTGTAATGTTTGGGTATGTGAGAGAGTTTGCTGAAAAGAGCGTTTTTACCTCTCTTTACAATCAGAATTTTTCGTATGATTTAAATGATTCCGAAAAATTGGTCCATCGGCGTATCATTGGCCAGATAGGAACCGAACTAGCTGCGCCGCAACAGATTGACAGCCTTTCTTCGGTTTGCATGAAGCTGTATCGGACCTCTGTTTGCAGAAACGGGAGAATTGTTAGCGAACGAGTTGTTGGCACCTCGGAGGACACAATTTTCAATCTATATGCGCTGGATGGCTGTAAGATCAGCTATATCAACCAGTGCTTTTACCACTATAGAAAGACGAACACACAGTCGATTACAACACAGTATAAACCCGACCTTGCTGAAAAATGGGACGTTATGTACGATATTATGCAGGAGTATATAAGAGCGTCCGGTAGGGAGGAAACGTACCATACACCATTTCTGAACCGTGTTGCCTGTGGTATGATTGGCTTGGGGCTTAACGAAATTGGAAGTCCGGAAAGTCTATTTGAAAAATCAAAAAAGCTGCGGGCGATTTTGGAGAAACCGCTATATCAAGAGGCGTTAAGACAGCTTGATATGTCGCATTTTGATGGAAAGTGGAAGCTATTTTTCTGTCTTTGCAAAAAGCGTTGGACGTTTTTTCTGGCGCAGCTGCTACAGATTATGAATTATCTGAGGTCTAGAATGTCCGCGTAAGGAGGCGCACCATGCCAAAAGTATCAATCATAATGGGCATCTATAACTGCGCTCAAACGTTGCCGGAAGCTATTGACTCCATCCTCGCGCAGACTTTTTCCGACTGGCAGTTGATCCTGTGCGATGATGGCTCCAAGGATCGAACCTATGCGGTGGCAGAGCGGTATCAGAAGGAATATCCGGATCAGATTGTCCTGTTAAAAAACGAGCACAATATGGGCTTGAATCATACACTGAACCGCTGCCTACAGGCGGCTGATGGCGAGTATGTGGCGCGGATGGACGGAGATGATGTTTCCCTGCCTACTCGCTTGGAAAAGGAAGCTGCGTTCCTGGATGCGCACCCTGAATATGCCATTGTCAGCACGCCGATGATCTTTTTTGATGAGAGCGGCGATTGGGGGCGGAGCTATGCCATTGAAAAGCCGACAAAACACGACTTTATCAAGCATAGTCCGGTCCATTGTCATGCGCCCTGTATGATCCGCCGGGAAGCATATCTGGCGGTAGGGGGCTATACGGAAGATTGTAGAATGCTGCGCTTTGAGGATGTAAACCTTTGGTATAAGCTCTATGCCACGGGATATTCCGGATACAACTTGGACGAACCGCTTTATAAAATGCGGGATGACCAGGCAGCGGCAAACCGCCGCAGCTTGAAGTCGAGAATGAATGGCGTGTATGTCACTTATGTTGGGTTTAAGCTGTTCCATTTTCCTTGGTATTTGTATGGCTATGTTGGGATAGATTTCTTGAAGCATGTGATCAAAGGAATTATGCCGGAGTGGCTGTATATGAGGTTTCATAGGAAAGCTACAAAGATCTGGTAAAGGAGAACTGTGCAATGACCCAAAGTCCCAAAATATCTGTGATTATCCCTGTTTATAACACAGAAAGATATCTATCTCGTTGCCTCGATTCTGTACTTAGCAATACATATGATAATTTAGAAGTTATCTGCATTAATGATGGAAGCACAGATAACAGCATAAATATATTGGACAACTATAAAGTCTCTGATGAACGTGTTATTGTAATAAATCAGAAAAACTCGGGCGTCTCTGCGGCCCGCAATGCGGGACTGAATGTGGCGAAAGGCGAGTATATTGCATTTATTGACTCTGATGACTGGGTGCACCCGCAGTACTTTGAAATTATGCTTTTTGCGATGAACTGTAATAATTCGGATGTTGTAGCATGTCAGTATTCAAAAGTGAGTGATGAAAGTAGTGACCTAATAACCCCGCTTGCATATAAAAAAGAAGATATATACTGCACTACAGTTGGCGAAGCAATTCGTGATACTTATTTAAAACGAGTGGTCTGGGGAAAACTTTATAAACGCGCACTTGTAAGGAAGAAGTTTGAAATTGGTTTGACCTGGGGGGAAGATACGGTATTTAACTATTGTACCGTAGCAGCCAATACGTTGTCTGCGCCATTTACGCGTATTAATCTTTCTCTGTATTTTTATTTTTCTCGGGAGACATCAATTACAAACACTGTGAGTTCAAAACGTTATTTGGAGTTGGCCAAATGGTATCTTGAAAATTGGAGCAATGACTGCTTTTCAACAGAAGTGCAAACTATTTTGCTGGAGCAAGCAGCAAAGGAGTTGCTGATATTCAGATACAGAGAGACGTTTAGTGCAAATCCAATTTGTGTAGACGAATTAATAGAACAGTGCAAAGCCTTCATAGCCAAAGCAGGTATTCTCCCGCTCAAGAAACGTGCACTGTACAGCTTGCTGTTTGTATGTCCGCCCTTATATAGACTTTTCCGTATTGTTAATGACCCTACGATGCTTCAATGGGAAAAGCAGGTGCGGTCAGAATGCTAATCTTGAAAGTGTAATAACATGAAAAAGGTTTTTTTTCTAATCCATGACCTGGGCCAAGGCGGTGCCGAGAAGGTATTGGTGAACCTGGTCAACAACATGGATCGCTCTAAATTTGATATTTCAGTGACCGCGCTGTTTGGCGGCGGCGTAAACGAGCAATTTCTTGCGCCCGACATCCATTTCCGTGCGGTATTTCCCAAAGAAGTGCCGGGGAACAGCAAGCTCATGAAGCTGCTGACGCCGAACCAGCTGCACAACCTGTGCGTAAAAGAGCATTATGATATCGAGGTTTCCTACCTGGAGGGGCCTTCCGCGCGGGTGATCAGCGGCTGCCAGAATCCGAACACAAGGCTGGTATCCTGGATTCATGTAGAGCAGCATACCATGAAGCAGCTATCCGCCTCGTTCCGCAGCGAGCGGGAAGCGCGGAACTGCTATGAGCGATTCGATCAGACGGTATGCGTTTCGCAATATGTCCGCGACGATTTTTGCGACATTTTGAATTTTCGGAAGCCCTGCCAGGTGCTGTATAACACGGTGGAATCGGATCGGATTTTGGCGGGAGCCGGAGAGAATGCGCCGGAGCTTTTGGACGACGGGAGAATTCGCCTGGTCGCAGTTGGTACACTGAAGGAAACGAAGGGGTACATGCGGCTGCTGTCGATTATCAAGCGATTGCAGGATGGGGCGTATCCAATGCATCTCTATATTCTTGGAATTGGCCCGCTTCAACAGGAAATGGAACGCTTTCTCCAGAAAAACGAACTGCAAGACACGGTTACACTGCTGGGATACCAGACGAATCCCTACAAGTACGTTTCCAAGTGCGACCTGTTTGTCTGCGCCAGCTATGCCGAGGGCTTTTCCACCGCTGCGACCGAGGCATTGATCGTCGGAACCCCGGTCTGTACTGTTGAAGTCTCCGGCATGAAGGAAATGCTGGGGGAACACAATGAGTGGGGCGTTGTAACGGAGAACAACGAAGAGGCGCTGTATCGGGGAATCAAGGATCTGCTGGATCATCCGGACAAGCTGGCACATTATAAGCAAAAAGCTTTGGAGAGAGGAAAGTCCTTCCGCACGGAGGAAACGGTTCGCGCGGTGGAAGATATGTTGATGGGGTTATTAGAATGGGCATAAAAAAAGTTTTAAAGGAACTTGTTTACCGGTTACGCGGGGAGTATACTACTGAAAAACTCATTTCAATGGGAATGAAGGTCGGAAAAAACTTTGTACGGCTGAATGGGGTGATTCTCGACCCATCTCACTGCTGGCTAATTGAAATCGGCGACAACGTAACGATGGCACCCAGAGTACACATTCTATGCCATGATGCAAGCACAAAAACGTTCTTGAACTACACGAAAATCGGCCGGGTTACAATCGGCAATAATGTTTTCATTGGCGCATGCAGTATTGTACTGCCAGGAGTTACGATCGGCAATAACGTGATAATTGGAGCGGGGTGTATCGTGACCCATGACATTCCGGACGGAAAGGTGGCCATGGGAAACCCAGCACGAGTTACGTGCTCCCTGGAGGAATATCTTGATAAAGAACGGAGCCGGATGGCAGAAGCTCCTTGTTATGGCGAGGAGTACACCTTACGCCAAGCTGTTCCGATGGAATTGCGCCTGAAACAAAAAAAAGAACTGAGCGGAAAGATTGGGTATATTGATTGATGGATGAAAAGATTTCTATAGTGGTGCCAGTGTTTAATATTGCAGGCTATGTAGAGCGGTGCTTAAAAAGTATTTTGGCGCAGACCTATGCGAATCTCGAAATCGTTGTAGTTAATGATGGATCTACCGACGAAAGCGGCGATGTAGTAGATCGCCTTGCAGCCCAAGAACCAAGAATAAAGGTGATTCACAAAGAAAACGGTGGCGTTACCAGCGCAAGGATTACCGGAATCCGAAATGCCTCTGGACAGTGGATTGGATTTGTAGACGGCGATGATGAAATTGAACCGGATATGTTTCGACATTTGCTGCAAAATGCGATGACGCATCAGGCGGACATTTCCCATTGTGGCTATCAGATGGTGTTCCCGGATGGACGTGTTGATTATTACTACAACACAGGCTATCTTGCAAGGCAAGATAAGATAACAGCGCTGAAAGAGCTGATATCCGGATCAAGGATTGAGCCTGGCCTGTGGAACAAGCTCTTTCACAAAAACTTGTTCCACAGTTTGTTACACGACGATATCATGCCGTTGGACATTAAAGTAAATGAAGACTTTTTCATGAACTACTTGCTCTTCAAAGAAGCAGAGCAAACGGTTTATGAGGACTTCTGCCCGTATCACTATATCTTACGGAAGGGGTCTGCGGCGACATCTGCAAATAGAATACATATCACAGACCCAATCCGAGTCAATGAATTAGTTAAAGCGGATGTTCAGGGAAATGAGTATCTATATCCGGTTGCGTATTCACGTTACATCTATACGTTGGTGGGAGCAGCAAGCCAATGCAGGTGGAAAGAAGAAAGTCACTGCGCAAGAGAGAAACTGAAGTGGGAACTGCATACTGGTTCTCTGCGGTTATACTGTTCAGCACGGACTAGACTAATGGCCTTTGGCGCGGCATATCTGCTGCCGCTATATCGTGGGGTACGGTGGGGCTATGATCGGATTACAGGCGTTTCTAAGAAATATAATGTGTAACGGAGCGAATGGTTATGGAGCTTATCAGCGTAATTGTCCCTGTATACAAGGTCGAACAATATCTGAACCAGTGCATTTCCTCCATTGTGAACCAGACCTATCCGAATCTTGAGATCATTCTGGTGGATGATGGTTCACCGGACAACTGTCCGGCGATGTGCGACGCATGGGCGGAGAAGGATCAGCGGATTCGGGTGATTCATAAGCCCAACGGTGGCCTTTCCGATGCGCGCAATGCCGGAATGGCGGCTGCTACCGGGGAACTGATGGCGTTTGTGGATAGTGACGATTGGGTGGATTTGCGTTATATTGAGTACCTTTACGATGCAATGAAACAAACCAATTCGGATATCTCAGCCTGTGATTTGCGTGAAGTATACGATGGTCAAATAACTAGTGCGTTATATATCAGACAAGCTGAGGTTAAGACTGCAACACCGGAGGAAGCGATTAATGACATACTGCATAATCGAAGATTCCGTGCCGTTGCTTGGAACAAACTATATACGCGAGAGATACTGAAAAATGAGCATTTTGAGACGGCGCGGCTTCATGAGGACGAATTCTTCAGTTATCGTCTTTACGATAAGGCTGAACGCTTGGCCTACATTGCGCTTCCGTTATACAATTACAGAAAACGCTCCGGAAGTATTATGACCTCGTTTTCAGTCCGCCATCTTGATTTGCTAGATGCTTATCTTGAACGGATTACATTGCTTGAATCTAAATATCCGCGGCTTTTGCTAAGAGATAAGCTGAACTTCTGCGTTGCGTGCATGAATCTATATGTTGATGTTTCCAGTGCGGATTCTTCACAGAGAACGGATGCACAAAAACGTATTAAAGAATGCCGCCAGAAGATACGGTTTACACGGGGCGAGTTGCGGAAGTGCACCTGTAAGGAAAGGCTATACATTGTAATGTCCAATCGCAAAATAATTGGCATTGCCTGTTGGCTAAGAAAACAAAAAGGTGAATAGAACAATGGGAAATCTGTATACAAGAATCCGGAGGCGCTATGAATCGACGGTACAAAATTGGAACAATGATTGCCGTTTTTCAAAAAAGCTCGCAGCACTTCGTTTTGCAGATGATATTGGCGGACGAGCAGGAATGCATCGTTTGTCAGCATGGGCACATAAGCGAAAAGAGCGATTTATCCTTCAATACTTAAAACAGAAAATTTCGCCAGTGATTGAGCAGTATAAAGATGACACATATTTGGGAGAGAAGCAAGGCTCAATTGCCCCGATATGGGTGTGCTGGTGGAGTGGCGAAGACAGCGCTCCTGAGCTTGTAAAGCAGTGCATTAGAAGCATTCGTAAGAACGCGATGCACCATCCAGTGAACCTAATTACTGAGGAGAATTACAGCAACTTTTTGTCTATCCCTGCATTTATTTTTGAGAAGTTTCAAAATGGCAGTATGGGAACAGCACATTTCGCAGATTACTTGCGGATAAGCTTGTTAGAGCAATATGGAGGAATTTGGCTTGATGCAACAATGTTTTGTGCAGAGCCAATCCCTGAGAAGTATTTTGAATTTAGCTTTTTTACCTGCAAAAGTCCATTGAAGAAGGGATATTTCTTGTCGGATTTTCAATGGGTAACATTTTGCCTTGGTGGATGGAAGCATCATGTTTTTTACCGTTTTTTAAAAGAAGCGTTTGAATGTTATTGGCGTGCAAATAACACGGCCATTGATTATCTTTTCTTTGACGATATGATTTATATTGCGAGAAAAGAGATACCTGCGATTTTTGCTGCAATGGAAGCGGTTCCACAAAATAATCTTCGGCGAGATGATTTACAAGCGGCTATGAACGCGAAGCTTCCTGCTGAAGAGTTTTGGAATGTCGTTCAGCCGGATACGGTTTTATATAAACTGTCCTGGCGTGAGATTTATGCGGAGAAAACGCTAGACGGAAGGTCAACCGTCTTTGATTATTTCTTGAGGATGACGGTCTGAGGAGAAGAAAAGGTAATTCATTATTGTTGGTTTGGGCGAAATGAAAAGCCAGAATTGATTTTGAAATGCATTGAAAGCTGGAAAAAGTATTGCCCTGACTATAAGATCATTGAGTGGAACGAGGATAGCTTTGACGTAACGCAGATTCCATATGTGAAGGATGCTTATACTGATGGGAAATGGGCATTTGTATCTGACTATGCTAGGCTGGCAATTGTTTATCAAGAGGGGGGAATATATCTGGATACTGATGTATTACTCCATAATTCGTTAGATGATCTGCTAAAATATGATTGTTGGCTGGCGTCGGATGATGTTAGGTATTTAGCTACCGGATTAGGATTTGGCGCGATCAAACATCATTCGCTTATTGGAGCTGCAATGAATGCATATAAAAACTATTTGTATCCATCTGGAACCAATGTAATTAGAGATACAAAGATATTTGAAAAAGAACTCCCGAAGTGGAAAAAGTCAAACAGGTCACAGGTTCTAGCGAATAATGTACTTCTCATTGGAATGAGTGACTACTGCAAATGGGCTAAGCATTTGTACACATATACATGGGCAGATGAGGATACTGTCAAGCAAAGAGAAAAAGAACTTAAAGAAAAAACAGCTCTTACAAAGCGTGAGCTAATTCGATGGAAAACCAAGTGCTTTTTTCGAAATCCAAAGTTGATTGCGTATTTTGATGCACGAAAAGGAAGTAAAAGTAATCGTATTTATACATTTTTAGCATATGACTTGCTGGATTATGGGGCATGGCACTTTATAAAAAGACTTTTTTATAAAGTGATTGGAAAAAAGAGTAGCAATGAAAGAGAAACTTGAGACAACATTTGGCTACGTTTAAGTACAATTCGAGCGAGGCGAAGTATGGTATCAATTATTATTCCAGTTTACAATTGCATCAATTCTCTAGCGCATTGTGTAAACTCTGTTCTACAGCAGACCTACACCGCCTTTGAATTGATCCTGGTAGACGATGGGGCAACAGATCGTTCAGGCGTACTGTGTGACAGAATTGCGGCAAAGGACGCTCGTATCCGTGTGATTCATAAGTCCAACGGCGGCGTATCCTCCGCACGAAACGCGGGCATTGATGCAGCGACTGGAGAATACATCACTTTTTGCGACAGTGACGATTATCTTGAACCGGATTATCTTGAACTGTTGCTGCGTGCGAAAAATGACAACCCAGCGTGCGGACATATCTGGTGCGGCTTTCAGACCGTTACAGGGTATCAAAAAGAGAATGCTGTGCCAAATATGACAGCGGATGACCAAATTCTTTATTATACACAGAAAGAGTTCATGACACTGCATGAGCTGTGGCTTGACACCGGACCGTGCAACAAGCTGTACCGTACGGAAATCATTCGGACTTCAAAAGCCCGCTTTCCGGAGGATTTGTCTCTGGGAGAGGATTGGCTTTTTAACCTTGCGTATTTGGATGCTTCTTCTAATGACCAAATTGCGGTTGTAACGAAGCCACTATATAACTATGTACGTGGAAATCAGGAGAGTCTGGACTCCAAATATCGCGGTAATCTCCTAGAGATTTACCGGCGGCTGTGTGCGGCGTGCGTTTCCTATCTCTGCAAGTGGAGCCTGGATGCTGAGCAAATGGCGAAGTTCTATAATAGCCGGTTTTATATGTATGAGAAGGTACTAAGCAATACAATGCGGAATAGCGGGCAGGGGAGACGCAAGAATATTGCGTGGAATAGTGCTTTGATGCAGAGTGAAGAATTCAAGGAGGTTCTCCGTATGAGAACCTGTTTTGTCCATCCAGCTTATTTAGCGGCATATCGCTCGGGAAATTATCGCAATGTAATGTTTGCGGACAAGCTGTACCGCGTGAAGCGTTCTTTAGACGAACGACTCCATAGAAAATGAGGATGAACGGAGATATGAATATCATAACGCGTGCGTGTGCCAGCCTACAAGCCCGCTACCTGATCCCCTACCAGCAGGCGCACTTCAACAAAACAAAATACGGAAAGCGCCTGTCTGCATACCAAAACCGCTATGCAAACTGTCGCTGCTTCCTCATCGGCAACGGCCCAAGCCTTTGCCCAGAAGATCTGACCAGATTGCATGAGGCCGGCGAAATCACCTTTGCCTTTAACCGCATCTACAACATTTTCGAGCAGACAGCCTGGAGACCGACCTTTTACGTCTCCCAGGACGAGAAAATGCTGGCGGGCTGTGCGGACACGGTATGCGGTCTGAAAGCCGATGCAAAATTCATTCCGATTCAGCTGAAATGGTGGAACGATATCACCATCGACGGCGCGACGTATTTCAACATTGTGCCGCAGCAGATGGAGGATCCGCAGCAGTTTGGCTTCTCTGATGACATCCCGCAGCGGATCTACAACTCCAGCACCTGCATGTATACTGCAGCGCAGCTTGCGGCCTACATGGGCTTTAAGGAGATTTATCTCATCGGAGTGGACCACCATTTCCACATCAGCCAGAATAATCAGGGCGAGATTGTGGTGGACAATTCTGTCAAGGACTATTTTACGGACAAATACAACGAGGACAAGGAGAAACTCTATATCCCCAATACGGAGCGCAGCACCCTGACCTATGTTGCCATGAAGCAGCACTGTGAGGCCCGCGGCATCCAGGTGTACAACGCAACCCGCGGCGGAAAGCTGGAAGTGTTCCCCCGGGTGGAGTTTGACAAGCTATTTGAAAAGTGAGGTTCACGTATGTCTGAAACACCAAAGCAAGTTTATCATACACATATTTCTTCGCAGCAGCGCTTGCTCGATCTGAAGCTAAAAGAGGTTTGGCAATATCGAGATTTAATCGTGCTGTTTACAAAGCGGAGCTTTGCATTGACCTATAAGCAGACGATTCTTGGACCTGCGTGGATATTTTTGAACCCGCTGATCAGCAGCTTTATCTACGCGTTTGTATTTGGCGGCATTGCAGGCATCGGTACTGATGGGGTGCCACAGTTTTTGTTTTACTTATGCAGCAATGCTATTTGGATTTTCTTTTCAACTTGTGTGACGAAGAATGCCAGCACATTTACCGCAAATGCGAATGTATTCGGCAAGGTTTATTTTCCTCGTTTAACAATCCCGGTTTCTAATGTGCTATCATCTATTGTGCAGCTTGGTGTACAAATGTTGATGGTAATACTGCTTCTATTCTATTATGCTCTGACAAAGCAAGTGTTTCCACATTGGGAGAGCTGGCTGTTATTACCTGTTGTGTTATTGCACCTGGGGCTGCTAGGGCTGGGGTTTGGAATCATTATTTCTAGCTTGACTACAAAATATCGGGATTTAGCGATTCTTGTTACATTTGGGGTACAACTTTGGATGTATGCAACACCAATCGTGTATCCGTTATCGCAGCTGGGGGACGGTTTAATGAAAACGATACTTCTCTTGAACCCGGTTACGGCTCCGGTTGAAGTGTTCCGTTATGCAATTTTGGGGCAAGGTACGATTATGCCGTTATATCTTGTGCTGAGTTGGATTGTGACATTGCTGGTGGTTATTGTTGGAATAATGATTTTCAACAAGGTGGAACGGAACTTCATGGATACTGTGTAAGGAGGGGATCGGTGATGAATAATAGAGAGATTGCTATTCAACTCTCCGGCGTAAAGAAAATGTACAAGCTGGGACAGATCGGCGGCGGCACCCTACAGGGTGACTTGCAGAGCTGGTGGGCGCGGATTCGTGGAAAAGAAGATCCAAATACCCAAATCGGTACAGAGCAGCGCTTGGTTGGGCAGACCTTTATGGCACTCAATGGAATTGATCTGACGGTGTATCAGGGGGAGGCGCTTGGGATTATTGGAGGAAATGGTGCGGGAAAGAGCACCATGCTCAAGCTTCTCAGCCGTGTCACGGCTCCTACAGCGGGAGAAATCGACATTTACGGTCGTATTGCCTCTATGCTGGAGGTAGGAACAGGATTCAATGGCGAAATGACTGGACGGGAAAATATTTATATGAATGGCGCAATTTTGGGAATGACCAAGGCGGAAATTGACGCAAAAATGGAGGATATCATTGAGTTTTCCGAGGTGCGTGATTTTATTGATACACCGGTCAAGCGCTATTCCTCCGGTATGTATGTGAAACTGGCGTTCTCTGTGGCGGCACATCTTGATTCCGAGATCATGATTATGGACGAGGTGCTGGCGGTAGGCGACATGGCCTTCCAGAAAAAGTGCCTGGATAAAATGCGTGACGCGGCCAAAGGAGAAGGGCGTACTGTCCTTTATGTATCTCATAATATGAACACCATTCGTCAGCTCTGCGATCGTTGCATTGTGCTGGATAAGGGCAGAATTGTGTTTGACGGAGATGTGGAGGAAGCAATCGGGGTGTATATGAAACATAACGATGACACCAGGATTTATTATGATTATTCCAATGTTTCAAGGTCGCTGAATGAGACTCGGAAATTTCAACTTCTTGGAGCAAAAATACTTGAAAGAACCGAAAATTGCATAGAGAGAGGAACGCCACTGAAGTTTGAGTTTTATGGAGTTGCAAACGCAGATGTAGATGGCATAGGTTTTCGCTTCGAAATATTCTACTTAGACGATACGATTGCAGGTACGATTTTTTCAAATAAGCTTATCGCAGCACAGAAAGGACAACATGTAGAGTTAGCATTTTCAATGCCGACGAATAACCTTGCTCCGGGAAAATATATGGCGGTCGCTCTCGCTTATGAACGAGATCAATATGGCAACCAAGTTGGTGTTGACCGTGTCGCACCAGCCATGAGTTTTGAAATCAAAGGCGGGAATGATGATCTTGTTTGGTTACACCAATATTGGGGACATGTTAGATTTGATGACATGATTTTGCAAGATGTTCGGTTTTCGTGAGGTGGTAACATGCGATTTACGGTTTTTACGCCTACTTATAACAGAAAATACATAATTGAGAATCTGTATCATTCACTTCAAAGGCAAACTTTTAAGGATTTTGAATGGCTTGTAGTTGACGACGGTTCTACTGATGGGACAGAGGAATCGTTTCGAGCAATACAGCAAGAGTGTACTGCGTTTCCAATCCGTTACATAAAAACAGAAAACGGAGGTAAGCATAGAGCTATCAATATTGGGGTAAGGGAAGCTTCTGGAGAGCTGTTTTTTATCGTTGACTCAGATGATTATCTCACTGATGATGCATTAGAAACGGCAGATCAAGTTGAGAAATCCATTCCAAATGAAGAAAAAGATAAATTTGCAGGCGTTTGTGGGCAAAGAGGACATGATACGAACTCAGCTATTGGAAAGACATTTACAGGCAAGGTTTTAGATATAACGATGCTGGAGCGGCCATCATATGGTATTTGGGGTGATAAAGCGGAAATTTTCTACACGAAAGTGCTTAAAAGATATCCATTTCCCGCATTCAACGGCGAAAAATTTGTAACAGAGTGCGTTGTTTGGGACAGAATTGCATTTGATGGCCTAAAACTACGTTTTTATAATGAAATTGCCGTGATCTGTAAATATCTGCCTGACGGATTAACTTCACAGGGAAATGATCTCCTTTTTAAAAATCCGAAAGGATACAGTTTATACTTATATCAGTGCAGCAAATTTGGAAAAATCAGTGGGTTGGGTAAATGGAATCAATTTGCCGACTATTTCTATAAGCTCAGAAAAGAGTATTCATATATTGAGATTTGTAAAGATTTGCATGTGGCACCTCTGACGTTTGCGTTACGGATATTGGGTTTACGAATAATTTATCGACTATACCAGTAAGGAGTAAAGTCATGAGTATCCCTAAAATCATACATTACTGTTGGTTCGGCAGAAATCCTAAGTCTGCACTGGCGGAAAGATGCATGAAAAGCTGGAAGAAGTATTGTCCGGATTATCAGATCATCGAGTGGAATGAGGAAAATTATGATATTTCCGCTTGCCCACTCTATGTTAGACAGGCATATGAAACAAAAAAATGGGCATTTGTGACGGATTATGTCCGCTTAGATGTTGTGTATCGTCATGGTGGGATATATCTGGATACCGATGTGGAATTGAGAAAAACACTGGATACGCTTTTGGAGTATCCGGGCTACTTTGGTTTTGAAGACGGCATTCATGTTGCAACCGGACTGGGCTTCGGGGCAGAAAAAGAACTGCCTCTTCTGAAAGAACTAATGGATGACTATTCAGAGACTTCCTTTATTCGTGAGGACGGCTCGTTTGATACAATGACATGTCCTGTACGGAACACGCAAATCCTTCTTCGGCACGGACTCGTTCAGAATGACAGTAAGCAGGTACTTGATGATGGCGTCCTCGTGCTACCGTCGCGATATCTGTGCCCGATTTCCTACAGCGACGGTAAGAAACGTATCGGTCGGGATACAATTTCTGTCCATTGGTTTCAGGCGTCTTGGCAGACATCGCAACAGCGAGAAAAACATAAGAAAAATGTCGCGAAAATCCGAAGAGATGCAGCAGTGGATCGGTTGATCCATTTCCCAAACCGCTTGGGGCGCGCTGTGTTGGGCAATGATATATATGAGCAGTTGAAGCGTAAGATGAAGAAGAGGTGATCACTTTGCCGGAAATTAGCATTATTGTACCTGTTTATAAAGTGGAGCCATATCTTCGCCGTTGTGTGGACAGCGTCCTTGCGCAGAACTTTACGGACTTTGAACTGATTCTCGTAGATGACGGTAGCCCGGATAATTGTCCTGCTATTTGTGACGAATATGCCGAAAAAGACGACAGAGTCAAAGTTGTTCATAAGAAAAATGGTGGACTTTCCTCTGCAAGAAATGCCGGAATGGCAGTTGCCAGCGGCAAATACTATTTGTTCTGTGATAGCGATGATTATGTTAGTCCGCGATGGTGTGAGTCACTGTATGTTGCAGCGATGGAACACCGTGATAGTTTTATCTTTGGCGGAATAAATCGAGTAGATGAAGCCAATCCGTGTATTGTAACAAATACAGTGAGCTTAGAGAAAAAAGAGTATGAGAAATCAGCATTCATTGATATGCATATATGTGCTGCTGCTGGGTACGCATGTAATGTCCTGTTTGACGCTGCAATAATACATCGGTTTTCTATTTGCTTTAGAATGGATGTTATTATAGAAGATCTTCCATTTTGCATTGAATACCTAAAACATGTAACGTCACTGTTTTATTGTGGTCATGCAGGATATTACTATGTGCAAAGGAGCGCTCAGACTTTATCTCGGAAGTACCATCAGGACGGGTTCCGAAAATATAAAGAAAAGTATGCAGTCCTTCAGAATTATATTGACGAGTGTGTAGTGGCAGACAGGCATGGTGAATATCAAATCAAGTTGGCAAATGCATATATGTATTGGTTTCTCAATTCCCTTGAGAACACCTTTGATAAACGCAGTACATTTACATTCTTTCAAAAGTTGAAATACAATCAGCAAGTAATTCAAACGCAGGAGTTCAAGAGTTGTCTGCAAAACTATACTGCTGGAAAAGAGAATGAGCGTTATTTAAAGCTTTTAAGGCGCGGTAACTATTACATTGCGTATTTATATACACTCGGCGCAAAAATAAAAGGAAAGCTTTTTAGACGATAATGACTGGAGGAACACACAATGAAAATCATCGGAATGATCCCTGCGCGGGGCGGTTCGTCCCGCTTTCACATGAAGCCGCTGGCGCAGATCTGCGGAAAGCCCATGCTGTACTGGGTATGGAAGCACTCGAAAGAGGTGGAATGCTTTGAGGAGGTCTATGTGGCCACGGACAATGAGGAGATCCGGGCCGTTGCCGAGGGCTTCGGCGCCAAGGTGATTATGACCTCTCCGGACTGTGAAACCGCCACGGAGCGGCTGTATGAGTTGTCCCATAAGATCGAGGCCGACCTTTATGTCATGGTCAACGGCGATGAGCCGCTGGTGCAGGCAAAAGACATTGTCAAGTGTATTCCGGAGACGATTCCGGCGGACGGATTTTATGTTTCCAACCTGATGACCGATTTTTCCAATCCGGTCGAGGTGGTTGACCCCACGAATCTGAAAATCGTCACCAACAAGGATGGCATTTGCCTGTTTATCTCCCGCGCGCCCATTCCGTTCCCCAAGGGCGAGATGAATTACGCTTATCAGAAGTTTGTGGGCGTGGGTGCGTTTACCCATGGCGCACTGGAGTATTATCACAATACGCCCCGTGGGCCGGTGGAGAAGATCGAAGAGAATGATTCGTTCCGGTTTATCGAGAATCGGAAGGACTGCTACTATATCAATGCCCACTGCAAGACCCTTTCCGTGGATACGCCGAAAGATCGCGTACAGGTGGAACGGTATATGACCGAGAACGGTTTGGCATAAGGAGAAGAATACAATGTTTCAACTAATCGCAGGTCCCTGTGTCATCGAATCGGAAGAAATGGTGTTCTCAATTGCGGAGCGTATGAAGGGCATAACAGAGCGGCTGGGGATTCCCTACACCTTTAAGGCCTCCTTTGATAAAGCAAACCGCACGTCGCTGCACAGCTTCCGCGGACCGGGGCTGGAGGAAG
This sequence comes from Flexilinea sp., assembly GCA_963615825.1. Taxonomy (GTDB): domain Bacteria; phylum Bacillota; class Clostridia; order Oscillospirales; family Oscillospiraceae; genus HGM13006. The sequence goes on along the minus strand of CAVEIY010000003.1, from coordinate 17,212 downwards.
GGCTGCGCATCCTCGAAAAGGTGAAAACCACATTTGGCCTGCCCATTTGCACGGACATTCACGAGCCATGGCAGGCGGCACCGGCAGCCGAGGTTGCGGATATTCTGCAAATTCCGGCGTTCCTGTGCCGGCAGACAGATTTGCTGGTGGCTGCGGCAAAGACCGGACGGTGTATCAACATCAAGAAGGCGCAGTTCCTGGCGCCGTGGGATATGAAAAACTGTGTGGAGAAGGTGCGACAGTCGGGCAATCCCAATGTGATGCTGTGTGAGCGCGGGACGAGCTTCGGATATAACACGCTGGTGGTGGATATGACTGGACTGCGTGTAATGAAGGAATTCGGTGTTCCCGTGATTTTTGATGCGACTCACAGCGTGCAGAAGCCCGGCGGCAACGGCACCAGCACCGGCGGAAACCGGGAATATGTGGAGTACCTGGCCAAGGCTGCGGTAGCGGTTGGGGTGGACGGACTGTTTATGGAAACCCATCCGGACCCGGATCACGCAAAGTCGGACGGGCCGAATATGGTGCCGCTGGATGATATGGAGACACTGCTGAAAAAGCTGATTCTGGTGGATCAGGCGGTACATACGGAGATATAACATGGACATTGTAAAAGAAGCCCGTTGGGTATTTGATACGGAAATTACAGCCTTGCAGGCGACCAGGGACAGCCTGGGCGAGGAGTTTGAGACAATCGTCCGGCTGGTGGTGAACTGCACTGGCAAGGTGATTATCACCGGCATGGGAAAGCCCGGACATATCGGCACGAAAATCGCCGCATCCCTGGCAAGCCTGGGAACGCCGTCGTTCTTCATGCATCCCGGCGAGGCCATGCATGGCGATTTGGGCATGGTAGCGGAGAACGACGTGGTCATTCTCATGAGCTACAGCGGGGAGAGCGACGAGATTGTTCGCCTGCTGCCGACGCTGCATGAGATTCACTGCGTAACCGTGGCGATCACCGGCAATCCCAAATCTACCCTTGCAAAGGGCTGCCAGTATCATTTCTTCTTCCCGCATTTCGAGGAAGCCTGCTATATGCATCTCGCGCCGACCAGCAGTACCACGGCGCTGCTGGTGCTGGGGGATGCCATTGCGGTGGTGGCGTCAAAGCTGCGCAACTATACGAAAAATGATTTCGCGCTGCACCATCCGGCTGGTGCTCTGGGAAAAAAGCTGCTGGTCAAGGTGGAGAACATCATGCACACCGGCGATGAAAATGCAGTGGTGATGCAGGGGAGCACGCTGCGAAGTGCCATTGTGGAAATGAGTAGCAAGGGGCTGAGCATGGTTACTGTGGTGGACCGGGAGCGGAAGCTGAAGGGAATCATCACGGACGGCGATCTTCGGCGGATGCTGGAGCGCGGTGTGGACGTTTATAACGAAATTGTGGACAACGTTATGACCAACTCTCCCAAGTTTATCGACAGCCGGGATATGGCAGTGAATGCCCTGCAAAAAATGAGCGATTTCCGCATTACGGGGATGCCGGTTCTGGACGACACGGGCTGTGTGATTGGCTCCATCCTGATGCAGGACATTTATAAAGCGGGGATTATCGGATGATAAAACTACTTGTTATGGATGTGGACGGCACGCTGACGGACGGGCGCATTTATATGGGCGCACAGGGCGAGATTATGAAGGCCTTTGACGTGCGGGACGGGTATGCCATTGCCCACATTCTGCCGGAATACGGAATCGTTCCGGTGATTATCACGGGCCGATCCTCCGAGATTGTGTCGAACCGGGCAAAAGAGCTGGGCATTGCAGAGCTGCATCAGGGCGTTTCCGATAAGCGGAACATGCTTCAGAAGGTTGCAGCAGCATACGATGTTTCCCCAGAGGAGATTGCCTATATCGGGGATGATCTCAATGATTTGCCGTGTATTCGGTATTGCGGCGTAACGGCCTGCCCGGCGGATGCGGTTTCACAGGTGCTGGAGAATGTGGATTATGTTTGTAAGCACGATGGCGGACGCGGAGCAGTGCGGGAGTATATTGAGTGGCTGGTGCAGGCTGCTGGCAAGAATCGCGTATCATCGTCCCCGCAATCGGGAGGATCCATACAGGCTTCTTTGTAATCGTTAGGGCAACACCGACATACCGCTTTGCCACGGACGCAAAACAAAAGCGTACCCCCAATACTGGGTGTCCAGTATTGGGGGTACATGTCATTCCGGTCAGGGAGCTTAATCATATTTGAAATGCGGAGTATATTGCACTTAATTTAGCACAAAGAGAAATTTCTGCAATAACAAATTGATGAAGCTTACTATTTTTTTGCTCAGAGCAGGAATTCTCAGAATGTTCGCGAGCTTTACGCGAATGAATTCGACGACTAATCCGGAAATAAAAATGCATGCAGCAATTGCGAAAACGCATGCGATACCAACCACAATGGGAGTTTGCACGATAAAGGAACACGCGCCGTTTAAGTAGCGATCCCATATCACAGGATTCAATTGGAATAAGTAGATAGCGAAGGCAAAGGGGGAGAGCTTCAAGAGGAACGTTCGCTTCATCTGGAGTCGGGAAAAGAGTACAACCATAATCAGACCGCATGTCAGAACGGTAGGGGAAACATACTCCAAAAGGCGGCTAATTCCGAAGAATACCCGGCCGATCCAGGTTACAACAATGCATGCGATCCAAAGGAAAATAAGCGTAAGTGATTTCTTATGTTCAAAAATTTCGCCCTGCTTCGCAAGTGCTCCGATGCAATATAAAACCATCAGCCAGATAGGAGAGTAGCCAAATTCTGCTTTAAAAACATTGCCGAAAGATTCCATACAGGAGAACAAAACGAATAGAAGTAAAACAGCACGCTTTGCATTTCTTTTGTCAATGGAAAACAGATATGGATTCAGAATGGGGGTAAGAAAGAACAGTGCAAAATATGCGGTGAAATACCAAAACTGCCCGAACGTAACCGGAAGCGCGGCACGAATCAGGCGAGCCGTTTTCCATTCGGGTGCCAGTCCGGAGATGGCAAACAGCAATGTGACTACGAACGAATAGAAGAATGCTTGAAACCACATATTTACCAGCTTCTCGTATCTGGGCGGCCGATCCACGGCACAGTATCCGCTGATGATTGCAAAACCGTCCACGGCGCAAAACGATAATGTCTCGATCAACCAGTAGCTGTTATAAGCTGCGGTTCCTTGTACGCAGGTCGCAAGAACGCCACCTCGACCTAATGTATGAAGCACACACACCATGTACATCAAAATAAGCCGGAGAAGATCTATGCCATGATTTCGCTCACTTTTCATATGTATTCCTCCAAAAATCAGAATCGTTATAACGTTTCATACGCTGAATGGAAAAAAACACTTCGCTCATATGGTGAAACGTCATGATTCCTTTTTATCCTTCGCATCAAACACCCGACCGGTGGGAACCATGGTGGAAAGATCGGTGGCATAGCCCTTCTGCTCATACTCCACGATATGCCCTTCCTCCAGATAATTGTAGGAAAGGTAGCGGCGAATCCGCTGATCGCCTTCTTTGGCATCGAACACCTGATCGGATGCGTCACCGTCCAGCAGCCGGGAGAAGCATTCCTGGAGGTCCTCGTAGGAGATGGGCGCCTCGGAAATTTTCATTTCGTGAGACTCGCCCACGCCCTTGACCGCCAGCAGAGGATTGGAGCGGCCCAGCAGCTTGTCGTCCCAATAGGTCCAGTAGCCGTGGTCCGCCATTACCACAATGGCTGTGTTGTCGTAAACCCCGGCAGCCTTTAAATCGTCCAGATATTGCTTCAAAACGGTCATGGACGCTTGGAGGTTCTGGTCATAGGTGCCATTTTCGGAGCCGATGATGTTCACATCCTTATCGTACCGCAGGGGCACATGGGCGCCCTCAATATGGATGAACTTGAACACCTTGTCGGATACGGTGGTAATCTGGGCGTTTTGCGCGTCCGGATAGAAGTCCCAGTTCACATAGTGGTAAAGCTCCGAGTCGCTGACCGGCTCCACAATCATGGTAAATCGGTTCATGTCCACATGGACGGCACGCTTGAGCAGGTAGGGTGCATATTTGAACCAGACCAGCTTCAGCTCTTCCTTTGCAATGGCAGAGAAGCTGGTGAAGCGCAGGGTGGTTTTCTCTACATTTTCAAATTCCGCCGCCTGTTCCTCGGTGCAGCGGAGATCCTCCTCGTACATGCCGATGCGGTAGTGTTCCGCTTTGAGCCGGTTCAGCAGGGGAGAGGAAGCCATGGCCTGGGCCGTATAATCCTCAAACGGCTCCTGATTCTCAAACCACTGGCCGGTGAGAATATAGGGGATGGAGTGCTCGGTGAAGGAGTAGGCCCCTACGGTGTTGGGATAGTAGGTGAAATCCGCCAGAGTTTGGGCATATTCGGGATCGTCGCCGTCCAGCAGCTGCCGGAATGCCTTGGAGTCCACCGCGTCCATCAGGAAGATGACCATATTGGTGTCGCTGGACATCTGGAACTCGTTGTTCTTGGTGACGGCCATTAGGGGCTTCCGCTGAAAGCCGTCGTTGGTGATGCCCACGGTGACGCCGGTTACGACCAAAATCGCCGTGAAAAACAGAGATAGACCGGCAATCACCTTCCGCATTTTTTTCATATGCAGGAACCGAACCAGCAGAATGAAAACTACCGCGATCACCGCGCATACAATCAGGGAGATCACCGTCTCCTTATGATAATCTGACCAGCTGAAATCCGTACCGTCCAGGGGCGGCAGATTGCCCACCAGGAACATTCCGTGGACATAGGCAATGCAATAGCCGATGCCGCCCAGCACCAGCGCCAGGTCATACAGCCGGTTGTGGATCAGGTAGCACAGACCAAATCCGACAATGCATACCGCCAACAGAATGCCAAAGAGCTTCAAAAGCTGGGGAAACAGCGCCCAGAAATCGAACTGAAATTCGGTGATGTTGGTAAAATACAGCTCCAGCGGGGCATAGAGTCCCAAAAGAAAGCTCAGAGCCAGGGACAGAATCAGCCCTGGAACCAGCTGCTTTTTCCAATCGGACCACCGGCTGGGCTGCTTTGCTTCGATATTTTCTTCGTTCATAGACCTCACCATGTTTCGTTGAAATGCTTCCAAATTGCTGACTGGAAGCAACGGTATTATATCACAGTTTGGTGCGGATTGGTAGGAGGAATTCCGGGGCATATTTCGAGCCGGAAAGAAAGCGCTTGACAAGCTTTCGCCGATTTGCTATTCTTTCTGGGCGAGGTGAGAGTATGCGGAAACGGCTGCTTTGCGTGCTGCTGATTGCGGCGGTTTTTGGGATGTGTCTGGGCATGATGCAGGCAGATCCCGGTTTGCGCTGCCCGGCAACGGCTAAGACGGTTCAGAGCAGCCAGCTTGTCTCCGCACAGCCGATGCAGTTTTTGCCACGGACGGTTCTGCCCTCGCCTCAGGAGGGAAACGAGCAGGAGACCCAGGTGCGGCCCCAGCAGCAGCCCTCTCTCAGCGGCAGCATTCTGCCGCTGGAAATTTCCGATTCTCAGCGGAGCGTCGGCCCTACGCTTAAGAGCCGCTATCAGCGGATACTTGGCAGCCGAACCCTCCGGTTTATCGTCAGCTATATTCAGTGCCAGGGCGGCACCATGTCCGGCACGATCTCAGATATCCTGTAAGGCAAGTCCATTGGGCTTGCCGGGAATTTCGTCTGCCCAAATTCGGACAGACCGGGTTTCTGCGCCAATTTTCTGCGCGGAATCAGTAAAATTCAGGAGGTATTTTTGTGATCGTAGCACAAATTCTTGCCGTGGTGCTCTTCCTTTTGATGTTCGGACTCATCGTATCCGAGAAGATCGAGCGGCACTACATATCCATGGGCTGCGGACTGCTGATGCTGGTGCTGGTATTCGGCCTGTGCATGCATGACGGCAGCGCCATTTGGGAAACGCTGAGCCTTGAGAGCTTTGTTACCCCTTCGTTCTGGTACCTGTCCGGGGCCAGCGAAAGCGCATCCACTGGCATCAACTGGGCCACCATTCTGTTTGTGGCAGGCATGATGCTTATGGTGGAGGGCATGGGACGCGCGGGCTTTTTCCGCTGGCTGTGCCTGTTTATCGCCAAAAAGGTACATTATAAAACCATTCCGATTTTCATTACGTTCATGGTAATGAGCTTTGTCCTGGCCATGTTCATCGACAGCATTACCGTAATTATGTTTCTGGCGGCGGTGACTGCGGAATTGGCGCGGCTGCTGCGGTTTGATCCCATTCCACTGATTTTGTCGGAGATTTTTTGTGCCAATTTGGGCGGCAGCGCCACCATGTGCGGGGATCCCCCCAACATCATCATTGGCACCTCTCTGGGCTACACCTTTGGGGATTTTGTCACCAATACGGGATTTATTGCGGTGATTTCGCTGATTTTTGTGGTGGTTTATTTCTACTTTTGCTTCCGGAAGGAGCTGAGCCAGCGCCCCGAGGACGCTGAACAGCTCACCTGCCCGGAGCCGGGAGAGGCCATCCGCAGCAAGAAGGACTTTGCGGTAAGCTGCGTGATTTTTGGTGCGGCAGTGCTGCTGCTGGTCACTCATGCTCAGACCGGACTTACGGTTGCCACCATCGGCGTGGGCATTGGGCTGGTGTCGATGCTCTCCACAGGACGGGATGCAGGCAAAATGCTCCGTCAGGTGGACTATAAGACCCTGCTGTTCTTCATTGGTCTGTTCGTTGTGGTAGGCGGACTGGAGAAAACGGGAATCCTGGGGCTGATTGCGGACTTTATCGCAGCGGTCAGCGGCGACAACCTGATTGTGATGGTTGCCATTGTATTGTGGATTTCCGCCGTTGCCAGCGCATTTGTGGACAACATTCCCTTTGCGGCCACCATGATTCCGGTGATTCAGTCCCTGGCCGAGACACAGGGTGTCAGTCTGCCCATTCTTGCCTGGGCATTGGCATTGGGCACGGACATCGGCGGCAGCGCAACCCCCATCGGCGCATCGGCAAATGTAGTGGGACTGTCCATCGCAGCCAAGAACGGCCATATGGTGGGCTGGGGCCGGTATTGTAAATATGCTGTTCCGGCTACGGTGCTGGTGGTGGCGATTTCCATGGTCTGCATCGTTCTGCGGTATTGCATTTGATGGGAAAACTCGATACAATGGATTTGCAGAAGGGAGTCATGGAAATGAAACAACTGATTATTTCGGTAGGCAGAGAATACGGCAGCGGCGGACACGTGATCGCGGAACAGCTGGCGGAGCATTTTGGACTCCGGCTCTATGACAGCAACCTGCTCACCTGTGTGGCCCAGGAGAAGCACGTTTCTCCCGAGGAGCTGAGCCGCTATGATGAAACGGGGAAGAATAAGCTCCTGTACCGCACGGTCAACGGTTTCAGCAATTCTCCCCAGGAAAACCTGGCGAACCTGCAATTTGACTATCTTCGGAAGCTGGCGGCAGCAGGGGAGTCCTTTGTGATTGTGGGACGGTGCGCAGAATCGGCACTCAGCGATACCCCAGGGCTGATTTCCCTGTTTATTCTGGGGGACGAAGAGGCAAAGATCCGGCGAATCCGCAGCCTGCATCCTAACCTGAGCCATGATGAGGCCAAGCGGCTATGCGCCAAGGAGGACTGGAAGCGGAAGTCCTACCATAACTACTATTGTAAGGGCAAATGGGGCGACGCGCGGACCTATGATCTGACCGTTAACTCCAGCCGACTGGGCCTGAAAGGCACGGCAGAAGCGCTGGAAGCCTATATTCAGGCAAGAATCGAAGAGGCGAATAAAGAGTAAACAAAAAGAGGACGTATTGCAAAAATGCAATACGTCCTCTTAACTTTTGATTCCAATCACTTCAAATAGAAGCCCCAGGAACCTCCGAGTTCAGGAGCCAAGAGGGATTACGGAGGAGTTTTTCGGTCTGGCAAGCCAAATTCCCGCAGGAATACTTTGTGTATTTCAAGGAAATTTGGCGAAGCCAGGGCGGAAAAGACCCCGCAAGCCCCGCAGGTGACTGGACGAGGAGCGTCCCTTAAAGGATGTCCATAGCGGCGCACGCCCGACCCGCGGTGTGCGCCCGGAGCACTCAGACTTACAGAATATCCATAGCGGCGCAGAAGCCCTCGTAAGTAGCCTGCTTCACAGTCCGTGCGCGCTTTGCATCGCCGGTGACCACGAACCAGGGGGTCACACCCTCCAGGCTCTTGGCGATATCGTCGTTGGAGCGGTTGCCGCAGCAGTAGTAGACGTAATCGGCCACGGCGAACTGCTCGTTGCCGTCCTTATCCAGGAACTTCACGCCGTTCTCGGTGATCTCCTTGGTGGTGACAGAGCAGTCGAGAATCATGCCGGCCTTGTCCATCCGGGGCAGCAGGGCAGCGCGCTGAGAGGGATAGGAATCCTTGCACATAGCGTCCCGCATCTCCAGGATCTGAACCTTTGCACCGCACTCGCTGGCAAAGAAGTAGCCGGATTCGCAGCCAATGGCGCCGCCGCCGATGATGACGACCTTCTTGCCCTTGAGCTTTTCGATGTCCTTATACGCCTCTACCGCATGCTCGGCGTGCTCTACACCGGGGATGGGAGGAACGAAGGGATGAGAACCGACGGCGCAGATAATGGCGTCAGCCTGGAAGCTCTCCAGCATCTCGTGGGTGGCCTCGGTGTTCAGCATCACCTTAACGCCTGCATGCTTGCAGCGGGCAATCAGGCTGTCACGGAACCGGAGCAGAGACTCCTTGTCGGTGTCCACCTCGGTGAACCACAGCAGGCCGCCCAGCTTGTTCTCTTTTTCTACCAGGGTAACGTCATGGCCGCGCTCTGCTGCGGTGATGGCAGCATACATACCGGAAACGCCGCCGCCGATGACCAGAACCTTGCGGCTGGCCTTGGGCTTGGGAGCATTTCTCCAGCGCAGTTCCCGCTGACCCCAGGGGTTGACGGCACAATGCCACAGCTCGGGAATGGGGCGAACGTCGGGATCGGAGGCCAGGGGGTTGAAGCAGGAGCAGCGCAGGCAGGGAGCAATGGTATCCTCCAGGCCCATGAGGGTCTTGTTTACGAACTCGGGATCGGCAAACTGCTGACGGCCCAGGGCAACAAAGTCACACTTGCCGGAAGCCAGCGCCTCTTCCACCTGCTCGGGTGCGTTGAAGCCGCCTACTGCGACAACGGGCACATGGACATGCTTCTTGATGGCCTCGGCCAGATCCAGGTTGCAGCCGTGCTTGTCGAACATGGAGGAGAAGGCCTTGGTGTTCACATGATCCTGATAGGAGCCGGAGGTCACATGGATCAGGTCTACATAGTCCTGAATGATCTCGGCAAACTCAATGCCGTCCTCCAGGGTCATGCCGCCCTCCATACGCTCGGAGCCGGACATACGATACTCGATCAGGAAGTCGTCGCCGCAGACCTCCTTGATCTTTTTACATACCATAATGGGGAACTTGGCGCGGTTGGCCATGGATCCGCCGTATTCGTCGGTACGATGGTTGAACTTGGGGGAGATGAACTGGTTCAGCAGCCAGCCATGACCGCCGTGAAGATTGACCATCTGGAAGCCCAGGGACTTGGCAACCCATGCGACCTCAGCCCACTGTGCAGCGGTCTTTTCCATCATCTCTACGGTCATTTCCTCTACCTGCACGCCGTCGTCACGGACATAGGCGGAAGGACCGATGGGGTTCTTATGACCGGGGATGGCGTCGGGATGGTTCATGGCGCCAACATGGTTGAGCTGGATGGAAGCCACAGCGCCGTGGGCCTTGATGGCCTCGGTCAGGGTCATGATGGACTCCATGTGGAAGGTGGTCATGGGCTTTTCCCACAGGTTCAGGCCGTGCTCATGCCGCCAGGAATACTCATGGTCGATGAAGGACTCGGTGAGGGTGACCTCGGCAAAGCCGCCGCGGGCCTTTGTCTCATAAACGTCGATGCCCTCGGGGGTGGGATAGCCGTGGTCTACAATCCGGTTGGTGGTGATGGGGGATGCAAACACGCGGTTCTTAAAGGTTACGCCCTTGATGGTCATCGGCGTAAACATATGCGGGAACTTGTTGCAGGACATAGGTAAAACTTCCTTTCGTCATATGGTTTCGTGGTGGTTTTCTTCGTGACTACAACATACCATGTTTTGGGCTGTTTGTGAAGAAGGCACAAGAAAGTAAGAGAGTTACCTGGAGGTAAGCGGGTTATTCCAGACTGCCGTTTTTTCCGAAAGGGCGATCCATAATCTCGTCCTCTTTCTCCCGATAGCCGTGCCACATCTCTCCCAGAGAGTCAATGGGCAGCCCTTCCTCCCGCATCACGTGCCAGCCCCAGTCATACACCTGGTCCAGCAGGGGAATCAGGCTCTTTCCCCGCTCCGTAAGCCGGTATTCCGTTCGGGGCGGCGTATCGGGAATCACCGTGCGCATCACCAGACCGTCCTGCTCCAGCGCCTTGAGATTCTGGGTCAGCACCTTCTGGGTGATGGGCAGCTGCTTGCAGAACCGGGAGAAATTCGTCACCTCGTCGGTATCCATGGCCTGGAGAATAAAGGGCTTCCAGCGGCAGAATACCACCCGCATTACGTAGTTATAGGGATCCTTTGCAATATCAAATACCATATCCTTCTGTTCCATTCCAGTGCCTCCCGGTGCAGATGATTAGGGGTTCATTTTGGGCTTAGGCAGGGTGCTGAGTCCCTGGGCAAACTTCGCCATAATCTCGGGAATGGCGATATGCTGGGGACATTTGCTCTCGCAGGCGCCGCAGCCGATGCAGTCCTCGGGACCGTGGGACAGCTTTTCCAGGTCCATATGAATCATGGGACTCTTGTTCAGGGCATAGCGGTTATAGAGCTTGAGAAGATCGGGGATCTCCAGCTCCATGGGACATCCGTCACAGTAGTGGCAGGCGGTACAGGGCACAATCACCTGGGAACGGAACAGCTCCAATGCCTGATTCAGAACATTCTGCTCCGCTTCTGTGAGATTCTTCCCTTCAGAGAAGGTGGCAACGTTGTTTTCGGCCTGATCCATCTGGGTCATGCCGCTGAGCACCACGCCCACATTGGGGAGGCTCATCACGTACCGGAAAGCCCAGGAGGCAACGGAGCGGTTCGGATCGCAGTCGGTGAGCAGCTTGTCCGCCTCAGGAGTCAGAGAGGCCAGACGACCGCCGCGGCAAGGCTCCATGACCCATACCGGCGCGCCGTAAGCCGTTACAATGTCATACTGCTGTTTGGCGTCCTGCATCTCCCAGTCTAAGTAGTTCAGCTGGAGCTGTACAAATTCAAAGAAATCATACTGATCCAGAAATGCCTTCAGCGTTTCCGGCTTTGCATGGCTGGAAAGACCAAAGTGACGGATGCGGCCGGCCTTTTTCTGCTCCAGCAGATAGGGAATTACGCCCTTTTCCGGATCGGTGAACACGGGAACGCTGTCCTCGCAGAGATTGTGGAGCAGGTAGAAGTCAAAGTGGTCCGTTCCGCACTTCCGGAGCTGCTCTTCAAAGATTTCCTGGGGGCTGCGGCCTTCCTCCAGGGGATAGGAGGGCATTTTGTCCGCCAGGAAATAGCTGTCCCGGGGGTATTTGCTCAGGGCCTTTCCAATGAACAGCTCCGACTTGCCGCCGTGATACATATAGGCGGTGTCGTAGTAGTTGACCCCGGACGCCATGAGATAGTCGATGATCTCCTGCGCCTTTTTTTCGTCGATGGGACCGTTCCGACCGTCAATGGTGGGCAGACGCATGTTGCCCATGCCCAGCCGGGAGATTTTCTCACCGCAGAGTTCTTTGTAGGTCATAGTCGATTCCTCCTTCAAGTAGGTACCTATATTATATCATGGGCTGTGCGGCCTGTCAAAACAGCGCTTTTGTTGACATCGCCCCGGAAAAGCTGGTACAATAGAAAAAGCGTAAAAAGAGGGAGCGATGAACGTGACCAATGTACTTCTCAATATATACGAATTCCAGGCGGATTGGGCAAAGACGGTTTTGGGCGAAATCCTAAAGCCGGAGCACCGGGTGACCATCCTCACCATGAGCCATGGGGAGGAAATCCCGGACAGGAAAACCTGGGAGAGCCTCTATCTTCCCGGTAAGCAAATCTATACGGTGCTCACAGGGGCCTATGGGGCCTACGGCATCCCCGAGGAAAACATCCAATTCGTCAGCTGGTTCCACGACACCCCGGAGACGGCGCTTATGAAGCTTGGCGAAGCGGACGTGCTGTTCCTCACCGGCGGACTGCCGGATGTGTTCGAGACCAGACTGGAGGAGTGGGGACTGGTGGAGCCGATTCAGCGGTTCCCGGGGATTGTGATGGGCTGCAGCGCCGGAGCAATGATGCAGATGACGGAATACCACATCACCCCGGACGAGGACTACGACGCCTATGGCTATTATCCCGGTCTTGGACTGCTGGAGGGCTTTGAGCCGGAGGTCCACTATGCGGCGTCGGAGGTTCAAACGGAGAGCATCCAGCGGTATCTTCGGGAGCGCGGAAAGCCCGTCTATGCCATGACCAACCAGGGGGGACTGGTGGTGCAGAACGGAATCATCACCACCATGGGCCAGGTGACCCGATTCCAGCAGGAGGCGGCACGGTGAAGGAAAAACGGCTGGACTATGAGCTTCTGCGGATTCTCGCCATTTTCCTGGTGGTGTTCAACCACACGGAGAATCGGGGCTTTTTCCTGTATCAGGTGCCGGGAGGCAGCCGGATCAACTGCATGCTGTCGCTGATTCTGGCGGTGATCTGTAAAATTGCGGTGCCGCTGTTCTTCATGATTTCCGGCGGACTGCTGCTCCATCGGCAGGAGTCCCTTGGCGATCTGCTGCGGAAGCGGATTCTCCGGATGGGCATTGTGCTGGTGCTGTTTTCCGGTATTCTCTATGGATTTTGGATTCACTGGGGCTTTGTGCCCCATCCCGGCCCAAAGGATTTTGTCCGCAGAATTGTCACCGAGGGGATTTCCATTCCCTATTGGTATCTCTATACGTATTTTGGGGTGCTGTTTTTGCTGCCGCTGCTTCGTCCTGCGGCCCAGGCGATTCCGGACGAGGGCTATGGGTGGCTGTTTCTGATTCATTTTGCGTTTTTCGGTGTGATTGCGCCGGTGTCCAGTATTTTGGGACTGGAACCGCTGAATCAGTATTTTGTCACCGGCCTGACCATGGGCACAGGCGCACAGAAAACGCCGTTTATGGCAGGGCAGGCGGTCTATTACCTGCTCATGGGCTATTATTTCGCCCACCGGTTTTCCTGGGACAAGCTGACCGGAAAGCGGCTTTTGGGTGCCGGAATTCTGGCATGCGCTTCCGTCGGAATCATGGCGGCGCTGTGCTGGTGGGCATTTGTCCGCCGGGGCGATACCTCCGGCGCGTATATGAGCATGCTGCTGGATATTACCGTGTTTTTTCCCTATCTGCTGGTCCACTGGCTTACGGTTCGGCATCCCATCACCGGAAAGCCCGCCGCGGTGATCCGTACCATGGGAAGCTGCGTATTCGGCGCGTATCTGCTGGAGGGGATTTTCCGGCGGCAGCTGGACGGGGTGTATCTGTTTCTGGAGCCGAAAATCCATGTGCTTCCGGCCTGCCTTGTGTGGGTCATAGCGGTAGTGCTGTGCGGCATGGCGGTGACCTGGGTGCTGAAGCAAATCCCGGGACTGAGAAAGCTGCTGTAAGTGAAACGTAAAAAACATTGGAATTTCGGGGTTTTTCGGGAAAAATCTCTGGACATTTTGGAATTCTTTTGATACACTCATGAATAGACAATTATTGTGGGGAGGCAGATTTCCGATGAAATGCCCATTTTGCGGAGAAGAAGAGAGCAAGGTTGTGGATTCACGCCACTCAGAGGATGGCACCTCCATCCGCCGCCGCCGGGAATGTTTGGGCTGCGGCAAGCGGTTTACCACCTATGAAACCGTAGAATGCCTGCCCATTATTGTGGTGAAAAAGGACGGCAGACGGCAGATTTTTGACCGGAACAAGGTGCTGAAGGGCATGGTTCGGGCCTGCGAAAAGCGTCCGGTGCCCCTGGCCAAGCTGGAGGCGGCCTCTGCGGAGATTGAGCAGGTGGTGCAGAACTCCCTGGAGCGGGAGGTCAAAAGCGACTACATCGGTGAGCTGGTGATGGATCGGCTCAAGCCTCTGGACGAGGTGAGCTATGTGCGGTTTGCCTCGGTCTACCGGCAGTTTAAGGATATCAACAGCTTCCGGAATGAGATCAATAAGATTCTGGCGGAAAAGTAAATACCTAACCTTTGGTTAATTGTTATCGTTTATCATCCACCGTACAATGGCTGTACGGTGGATTTTTTGCACCCAAAACGGTAAAACAGACCGGAAAAGGAGAAGAGAAACATGAAAAACAGAAAGATTTGGTTCCTTGCGCTGGCGGTGCTGCTGTGTCTGAGCCTTGCCGCCTGCGGCAGTGACAGTGGGGAGAACAACGACGGCGGCGATACCGGCAGCTCGATTTCTGTGACGGGCTACAGCGAGCTTGCTGAGGAAAACGATGGCAAGGAGCTGGAGAACGCCGAGGCCCCCGGCTCCTTTGAGGGATTGGTCAAGGATTCGATGCTCCTGCCGGACGAGAACACCTATTTGGGTACCTGGCTGGGGGAGGATCAGAGTGAGCTGATTGTGGAGAGGAACGAAGCCGGGGACGAGGTGCGGTTCGATTTGTATGATTCCGGTGACGACGTGACCGCCAGCGGCTTTATTCAGAATGTGCCGGAGTATGGGACAGACTATTTCTACAACGAGCATGACGGCATGGCATACCGCAGCCGGCTTGCCGACAGCGGCACGCTGGAAATTGACAGCCTTGGGGCCTTTACCAAGGTGAGCGGCGATGCACCTGGGGAAACCGTTGGAGACAGCGGCTATGAATTCCTTGCAGGCACCTGGTATCTGGACGCGGATGCCAATGCAGCCAGCATTCTGGAAATCGACGAACTGGGCAACTGGACGCTGTTTGAGCGCCCGGACGGTGATGGGGATCCCACCGAAGTGGACGCGGGCACCATCCGTCCCGATCCCGACGGCGAGGGGACATATGCTGCGGCCTCTGCCGTGTTTGACGATGTGGTCTACGATATGACGGTAGTTGACAGCGACGTGATATATTGGGGCGGCGAAAACGACTATTATCAGAAGCTGTCGTAATCGGGCCGGGTGCATCGAATATGAGAACAGGGAAGAACCGAATGCTCCTCCTGCTGGCACTGCTTTTGTGCCTTGTCGCCTGCGGCAAGGAGCAGGAGACTGCGGGACAGGATTGGCGCGTCAGCGGTGTAGTAGTCGGCAGCGGCACCGTTACCCGTAACGGAGGGCAGGCAGATGTGCTGGTTACGGTGGGGGAGCGCAG
>CAVEIY010000003.1:0-1875 GCA_963615825.1 Flexilinea sp. | reverse complement strand
CGCTGCATTCTATTTGGATACGCCGGAGCAGGTGCTGTTCGACAGCGTGTACTTTCCGGAAGCGCTGCCCGATGCACAGGAAAGCTTCCAGGCCGTTTCCTTCGACGATATCGACGGCGACGGGAACAGTGATGTACAGCTCAGCTTCTTCCGGGAAAACGGTGATACAGCAAAGCTGGTCTGGATCTGGAATTCATCAGAGGGCTATGCGCTTGCGAAGGAGGAGGAACCATGAAAACGAAACAAGATACCACAGGAACCGGAAAAATGTCGGATGCCCAGCTGTCCAAACAGCTGGGGCACTACCAAAAGCTGTCTGTGATTGGAATATGGGCGGGACTGCTCGGCGTCATCGGCGGAACCGTTTCCTATTTTGTGGTGGACGATGCGGCGACCCGGGCAATCCTGATGGCGGTGCTGTTTTTCGGCGGCGTATGCTGTGCGTTGTTCCTTGGAGGCGGTGCGCAGAAGAGAATCAAGGCGCTGATGCAGTCCCAGCTGGGGGATTTCTTTCGCACGGAGCTGGAAACGGCGTTTGGCCCCGGGGATCAAACCTGTGAAATGCCCATTGACGAGTCGGTTATCAAGGCAATGCAGCTGCGGGAGAATCAGTGGGAGGAATGCCAGGTGGAGAATTTCCACCGGGGCAGATATCGCGGCGTGCGGTTTTCTGCGGCCAATGTGCGCCTGGAACATGTCTATGAACGGGCAATCCCCCATGAAGGACTGGAGACTTGCCGGGAAATGGTGTTCAAGGGTCTGGTGCTGCGCTGCGAAACCCGTATTTCAGCGCCGTCCTTCCGAACGGATATGCCGCAGTTCACCGAAGCATTGAAGGAATTGCAGCGGCGCATGAACGGAACGGTTTTGGGCGCCTGCTGGGAGAAGAATATCTTTTCTCTGGCGCTGGAAACGGAGTATGAATTTGCGGCAGTTGAAAGCCATGTGGATCTGCGGAATCTCGATGCGGTGCGGAACAGCTACCGGGAGTCCCTGAGGAAAATGGAAGATATCCTGAAGCTGCTGCTGAAAAACGAAGCGCTGTTTGCCGGAACAGCAGAAACGGAAGAAGAACGATGACACTGGGGACTGCTGCAATTTTGCTGGTGTTTGCAATCGGTGGAATCATCGGTATTTGCCTGCAAAGCAGAAAAACGCTGCGCAAAGCCTTGTTGGTGCTGCTGTCCCTGTTTGCGCTGGCACTCATCGTGTACATTGCCCTGACCCTGCTCTTTGTGGCTGCGGCCAGCCGGAAATAAAGAAAACAGCGAAGGAATCTACGAGGATTTCTTCGCTGTTCTGCATTATTCGGGGCGAAATTCCGGATACCCAACCGCGCCGCTGAGCAAATCCACAAATTCGCTGATCTCATAGCCAAACGCCCGGCCCATGGCATAGAGATTTCGGGTGGAGATACTCTGGGACTTCCCGGAGAGAATCCCGCGGAGTACAGTCTGGGAGATGTCTGCCGTTTGGCACAGCGATTCAACGGTGTAGCCGCAGCGGGTCATTTCTGCCCGGATTTTTACTCTGGCATCGTCGGGGACAATCATTCCGCCGGTTCCTTTCGCTTTTTTCCGGTGCCGGTGGCGCAGTCCATGGCGGTTTTATAGAGCTGGGCGATGCTGCGCTTCATGTTGTCGGCCATGGCGGCTCCAACCTCTTCATTGGGCGCCATCAGCGAAAGGCTCATCATGGGCATATCGCCGTCCCGATAGTGGACCGAGGCGATCCAGCGGCCGTTTTCGTCCTGGCGAATGTCGGTGGTGAGCATGCTCTCCCGGTGGAGCTGATTGATTTTGTCGGCAATGGCGGCGGAAACCTTCTGCACCACGGGAACGGCCAGGGAATCCTCCACATAGCTGCCCTGGGTGC
>CAVEIY010000002.1:0-50949 GCA_963615825.1 Flexilinea sp. | reverse complement strand
AGAGCTTGTGGGTGATGCCGATCTCGGGGTTGACGGTACATACCGACTTCCAGGGCCCCTGCATGCCAAGACCGTGGCAGCGGTTACAGCGGACACAGGGCACCACGTCCTCGCCCCGGCCCTCCAGAATCTTCTGGCCGTACTGGCTGTCGCAGATGAAGGCGCGGCCAATGCCGATCATGTCCGTCTTGCCCTCGGCGATGTAAGCCTCCATGTCGTCGAGATCCTGGAAGCCGCCGATGGGTGCGGTGATGATCTTGGCGCCGCTGGCCTTGATGGCGGCGGCATACTGTAGGGTCAGGGGATCGTGGGGCTGGGAGTTGAAGCCCGTGGGATGGGCCAGGTCGCCGTCGCCCGCACGGAGCTGGAGAATGTCGATATAGCCCTCAGCCAGCTTGGCGAACTTCACGATATCCTCGATGGTCAGGCCGTCGTCCTCTTCACCGGATACCTGCATTTCCACCAGAAAGTCCTTGCCGAAGGCGTCCTTCACGGCCTTGGCGACCATGATGGGGAACTTGGCGCGGTTTTCCATGGGACCGCCGAATTCGTCGGTTCGCTTGTTGTACTTGGGGGAGAGGAACTTGCTCAGCAGCGTTGCGCCGTAGGAGGCGTGGATGGAGCACATGTCATAGCCGCAGTTCACATAATACTGGAGCTTTTTCACCAGTGCGTCGCAGTATTCCTGCATTTCCTTGAGTCCCATGGCCTTGATGGGGCCGTCGTGCGCCCCGGGAGGTCCAAAGGGCATGGGAGCGCCGTCGCCGCCCATGGGGCCGCCCATCATCTCCTCCATATCCTCCATCATTTCCTCCATCTCAGCGGGGGAAAGCTCGGGCATACCGCCGGCAGGCTCGCCGTCGTATACGCCAAAGCCGTCGGGCGCGGACAGATGGGTGGCAGCGGAAACCTTGGCTCCGTAGAAGTGGATCTGATCCACCATCAGGGTCATGGCGTTTTCCAGGGCCGGGTCCCGGGTATCCCACATGGGGAAATGACATCCGTCGCCAAAGCCCTCCCGCTGCTTGAGGTTCGTCCAGTCGCCAATGGTCACAATGGCAGCGCCGTTTTTCGCCAGGCCCACCAGATAGTCCACCACGGCGTCAGAGGGATACAACTCCGGACCCTGGAGAAAGTGGGGCAGGGCGTTGGCCGACAGCAGGCGGCTCTTGAGGAGCACGTTTCCCACCTTCAGGGGAGACAGGATGTGCTTGTATTTTCTGCTCATGAAAATCGCTCTCCTTTTTTTTTATAATTCTATCTATTCAATTATAGCAAATGGAGGAGAGTGTGAACAGTGACGATTTGTGCGGTTGATGTTGCCTTAGTCCCC
The DNA here is from genome assembly GCA_963615825.1 of Flexilinea sp. Taxonomy (GTDB): domain Bacteria; phylum Bacillota; class Clostridia; order Oscillospirales; family Oscillospiraceae; genus HGM13006. Next base: position 49,616 of record CAVEIY010000002.1, on the reverse strand, counting down.
CTGGGGGTAGACCCGGATTCCGTCCGGAGATCCCACCAGCCGGATGGTGCCCAGCTGATCGGTGCGCAGAACGTCGGCACCGGCGGCAGCAATTCGTTCCAGCGTCTCCTGGGTGGGATGCCCGTAGCTGTTTTCGCCCACGCTGATGAGCACGGCCTGGGGCGCAATGTGCCGCAGCAGCAGGGAGGAGGTGCTGTATTTGGAGCCGTGATGCCCGGCCACCAGCAGGTCCGCCTGGGGAATGGCATGGGATCGCAGCAGCAGCGCTTCACTGTCCGTATTCAGGTCCCCGGTAATCAGCACCGAAAGCTCCGGCAGCTGGGCATAGACGCTCAGGCCTGCCTCGTTTCCGGTGGCCGATGGGGCAAGCGGCCCGTAAATCCGGAGCCGGGTGCTGCCAACCATGGCCTCCAGATCCGCAGAGACGGGATAGACGGCGGTACCGCTGTCCTGTGCGGCGGCTTCGATGGCAGCGCGGTTTTCGTCCGGAACATCGGGCAGGAGAATGGTGTCCACCGGCATCCGCGCCAGCAGCTCCGGCACGCCGCCCGCATGATCCTCATCATAATGAGTGAGAAGCAGCAGCCGAACCCGACGGACGCCCCGGGCGGAGAGATAGTCCGAAACCAGATCGCCGGTATTTTCCGTATTGCCGCCGCAGTCGATGAGCACCACGCCGCTGCCGGTTTCCAGCAGAAGGCTCTGTCCCTGGCCCACATCCAGGGCGGTGAGGGAGGGAACGGTGCTGTCCAGCAGCAGGAGCAGCAGGCACAGGCTCAGCCCCAGCACACAGCAGCTCATGGAAAAGCGCCGCCGGATACCGGGCTTAATCAGCACCAGAAGCAGCAGAAGCAGGTATACCAGCACGGCTCCGGCCATGCCATAGACCGTGTCGGTATAGAGGCAGGCAAAGGGAACCTGGGCCATGAAATCGCTGACCAGCATCACATACCGGAAGCCCCAGGCGATGATGCCGCCCAGGACGCTGCCCACACCCGGCAGGAAAATTCCGAGTAAGCCCGCAGGCAGGCTCAGGGCAAAGCAGGCCGATACCACGCTTCCGGTCAGCAGATTCGTCACCGGAGAGATCAGAGAAACCGAGCCGAAATACAGGCCCATCAGCGGTACGGTAAACACCACGGCGGACAGGGAGACGGAGAGATTCTGCACAATGGCGGTGAGCACACGGGACCGGCGACAGGCGCGGCTGGGGGCCAAAGCGCGCCGCGACAGGGGATAGGCCAGCAGATGAATGCCCAATACCGAAAGAAAGCTCAGCTGGAGGCCCCAGTTCAGCAGGCACCAGGGATTTTCGGCCATCAGCACCACGCCGGACAGGGAAAGCGACGTGGCCCAGTCCGATTCTCTGGAGAGCGCCCGATCCAGCAGCAGACCGCATTCCATCACGCAGGCGCGCACCACAGAGGGACTGCATCCCGTAACCAGCGTAAAGCCGATGCACAGGGGAATGCCCAACATGGCCCGATGCCGGGACTTTTTCAGGAAGCACAGCATCCCGGTGAGCACAGCCATGTGCATTCCGGATAGGGCGAGGGTATGATAGATGCCGGACTGCTGGAGGGATTTCTTCTCCGAAAGGCTCAGGCCCGTGCGATCTCCCACAATCAGCGCCGCGGCATAGCCCTGAACGTCGGCGGGAAAGCACTGCTGGACCGACTGTCCCAGCCGATGGGCGATGTACCGGGGCAGATAGCGGAGGGAAACGCCGCCAGGGATCACCTCCGGCTGGGAGCGTCCATAGCCGGTGAGATAGGTGCCTTGGGTGTAGGAATAGTAGTCGCCGCCAGACGCGCTGTCCAAAAGACTTACCTCCAGGGTCAGGGTGTCGCCGGGGGCAATGTCCAGGCTTCCGTCCCGGAGATAGAGGTCCACGCGGATGGGCAGGCCGTCGGTGGGGCAGGAGAGCGACACCCATTGGCCGCTGCCGGAGGAAACGCCGTAGTCCGCTGCCTGTCCGGTGAGAACCTGGGTGGAACCGGCAAGATCGGCTGCGGGGCGGACGATCAGCTGCCCATAGCCAAAGCTCCAGCATAGACCCAGGGCGGCGGGAATCAGCCAGAGAGAAGCCCGCCGAACCCGACCCATAAGAAGCAGCAGCCCCAGAAGCAGCAGTCCTACGGCTGCGCTCACCAGAACGAAACCGGGGAGGGGAACCAGCCCCAGCGCCATTCCGGCGCAGAGGGACACGCAGATTCGCATCATACGTCGCATGGCGCCGGTCCCTCCTCCCGTTTGGGGCAGCACTGCGGAGCGTTGCGCAGTGCTGCCTGTGGTTTCACATGGCTTTTTCTGCTTGATTATACCATTAAAAGGGAGAAAAGTAAAGAAAGCGGATGAAAAACAGAGAAAAAGATCATTATGTATGCTTCAGCTCATCCAGGAGCCGGTCAATCTCCTGCTGCTGAGGGGAATGGTCATCGGCCAGGATCAGAAAGTCCAGCGGCACCTCATAGAGCTGCGCCATTCCGGCAAACAGCTCCACCGTACCCGGCTGCTCCCCCGTTTCTGCGCTGCGGAGGGTGGCTTCGTCGATTCCAAGCAGTTCGGCGGCCTGCGTCAGGGAATAGCCACGGCTGGTTCGGAGCAGCTCCATGCGGGCGGCACTTTTTTTCACGTCATAACGTTTCATATTCATTGGTCCTTTCTGTTTTCACGGCGGATTGCCGGCGGGGATGGATGGTTTGCGCCCCAATTATAACCGGTTTGTTTTGTCGAAAAAAAGGGAAAAAGGTCGAAAGAGAAAATTTTCTTCCATTTTTCTGGATGAAACAGGGATATCGGAGATTTTTACAGCCAGAAAGGAAAATTTGTGATAAAATACACCCAAACGACTGGGAGGGCGGAGCATGGAATTTCAGTATGGAGAAACGGAGCTTGCCTATCTTCGGAAAAAGGACAAGCGGCTGGGCGCGGTCATCGAGCAGGTGGGCCATGTATCCCGGCAGGTGGACGGCGACCTGTTTTCCTCGGTGATCCACCATATCATCGGCCAGCAGATTTCCACCCGGGCGCAGCAGACCATCTGGCAGCGGATGCAGGAGGCCTTGGGGACGGTCAGCAGCCGGACAATTCTGGCGGCAGGGGTACCGAAGCTCCAAAGCCTGGGCATGACGTTTCGGAAGGCGGAATATATCACCGATTTTGCGGAGAAGGTAGACGACGGGTCGTTTGATCTGGAGGCGGTGGCCCATATGTCCGACCAGGAGGCCATTGCCGCACTGGCTGCGCTGAAGGGCATTGGGGTATGGACGGCGGAGATGATTCTGCTGTTCTGTCTCCAGCGGCCGGATATTTTCAGCTATGACGACCTGGCCATTCAGCGGGGACTGCGGATGGTGTATCGCCATAAGGAAATCGACCGGACGCGGTTTGAGCGCTATCGCCGCCGGTTTTCGCCCTATGGCAGCGTGGCAAGCCTGTATCTCTGGGCGGTGGCAGGGGGAGCGGTGCCGGGACTGAGCGATCCGGCCCCCAGGAAAAAGTCCGGAAAGCAAAAGCAGCAGACCAAAACCGGCTGAGGGGAAAACCGGCAATGGGAGGATAGACGGCAGAAACGGAAGAATCATAAATGCCTCCTTGCGGATGATTGGGCAGAGCTTGTCCATCCTGATGATACCACGGGACGGGAGAAAAGTCTGTCGAACCCTGGAAGCGGAAAAAATATTTTTTGGAGGAAGAAGAGGATGAGAAAAACTCGTTGTCCTGGTCTGGTTATGGTTTTGTTATGGTCTGTTATGGTCTGGTCTGGTAGGAGCGTGACGCGTCACGCACGAGCGTGATACGTCACGTGATGCGTCACGTGACGCGGGAGGAAAGATCCGTTGGTCAGGAAGAAGAATATGGTTTGGTCTGGTTTGGTTCGGTCTGGTCTGGTTAGGGCGTTACATTCTGCATTTGTAACGCTTTTTTTAGCGTTACACTTAGAATCCTATCTATTAAAAGCCGTTGCGGGGCAAGGAAAACGGGAAATCGCCAGTGAAAATTAGGACATAGTTTTTGCACAATAACGTTCATTTTTTAGAAAGAAAACTTCAAATGTTTGCACGCAAACAATGCAGAAAGGAAACAAACATGAAGCCAACATGAAGCCAATAGCGCGCCGAAAGAAGCAAAAAACCCACCCGGAATGATCCCGGGTGGGGGTGCTATATGGGGCTACAATGCGGCGTTGTCTGCAAGATATTTTCGGGTATTTTGTGCTCGCTTTGCCACATAGGGGTGCTTATCCCGGCAAAGCAGCTTCAAAACGGAAAGTCCGTTTGGGGTCGGTCGGCGGCGAATCAGCTCGGCAGCCTGCCACCTGGCGTGATATTGGGGATGGGTGGGAGCCACGAGAATCAACTGGTCAAGGTAGTCGTCGGAAGCCCGATCGGAGAGAACATCCAACAGGGTTTCCTGCTCGTTATCCATGGCAATCGCAGTCCAAAGCTCATCGGCGTAGTCTATGGCTTCCAAGGCAATTGCCGCTTCGGCTGAGGAAATCAGCCTGTCCCACTGGGGAAACATGTATTCCTCCAGGTCGCCATCCCTTTGTGCATAGTCCTCTGGCGTGATGCCCAGCCAGCTCCAAAAACATTCCAAAATGGGGGCAAGGGTGGAACACACCATGGTTCAGCTCCTTTCTATAAAAGACTTACAGTACGTTAATCTCCCCCTGGCTCTGGCCGTTTACAGGGTCGGCAAACCAGTCCTGTAAAAACCGCTCCAGCAGCTCGGCCACCGGACGCTGGAACCGGCCCCGGAGCTTTAAAATCCCCAGGGAGTAGGGGAAGGGGTGTCCCTCCACGGGAATCCGGCGGTGCGGCTGTGCCCGGTCCTCCGGCAGCGGCTCCACCTCCAGTCCGGGCACAAAGGCGATGCCGCGGTTTTCCTCCAGCAGCTGCTGGGTCAGCGGCGGATTGTTCAGTTCATAGGCGATATTCGGGCGCAGGCCATAGCGGGAAAAGCCCTCCTCCACCACGTCGTGGATGCTCAGCAGATTGTTGCTGATAATCAGCGGCTGGTCCCGCAGCTGCTCCATGGTGATCCGCTCCTGCCGCCACAGGGGATTGTCCCGGGGAATCACCGCAAACAGCTCGTCCTCCGCCAGGGTGGTCCAGGAGAATTTTGTGGAGGAAATGGGGGTGGTGGTTACGGCAAAGTCCGCCGTTCCGCCCTCCAGCTGCTCGGCAATCAGGCCGCTGGTATAGCGATACTGCTGATAGTGAATTTCCCGATTCTCCGTCAAAAACGTGCGGATGGCAGGCTGGAGAATGCCGCTGCAGGAGGTCATGATGCTGACGCTGCCGGATACTACCCCCGCCTGACATTGCAGGGCGGTTTCGCCGGAGTCCAGCATAGAAAGGGCCTGAGAGACATACTGTAAATACAGCCGTCCGCTGCTGTTGAGGGAAATCCGGTTGGCGCTGCGGTCAAACAGCTCCGTGCCCAGCTCCTCCTCCAGCCGGGCGATTGCCTTGCTGAGGGCAGGCTGGGAGATTCTCAGCTGCTCGGCGGCACGGGTCAGGTGCTGCTGCTGGGCCACGGCGACAAAATAGCGAAGCTGCGTAAGTTCCATCCATAACGTCCCTTTCTTAGGGCAACACCACACAATTGCGGCTGCGGGCTGCGTCGTCGCAAGCTTTGCATCCTTCGTTTCGCCCTTTAGAGGGCGAAAGCTCAGTCGCTCCGCAGCGCCTCCTTTCTCCGCCAAATCTCCTTGCCGAATTATGCGTTATTGCCTTAGTATGTTCTTGCATTTATTGTACCCCGAAGGGAATGAAATTGCAATCCGCAGAAATTGCACGGAATCCTCCGTTTGTGAAGCTACGCACACAAAGACTACACCAAATCTTCATAACTCCCGGGACATAGCAGGACGGTTTAAGAGATATTGTACAAAAATTTCCCCCTGGGTTATAATGAATTCGCAATAAATAGCGCAGAAAGGAGATTATGAACATGAAACACACCCGTAAACGTCTGACGGCGCTGCTGCTGACGGCGGCAATGGTTCTGGCCCTTGCCATCCCGGCCTATGCGTCTGAGGACAACTGGTGGGAGCAGTACGTCACCGCTCCCATGGAAAACTGGTCCATCGACGGCGTAGAAGGCGGTCATGTGACCTCCCACGGACGCTATGTCCTGGTGACCTCCGACACCCACCGCTACACCTACCTGGCCAAGAACCTGCTGGCCCAGGCCAATGCCGTGATTACCGCAGACGGCGAAGAGGGCGGCGTGGGCCTGATGTGCTTCGGCGGCGACTTTGCCAACGAATACACCCTCTATGACGACAATATGTCCATCGTCAAGGCCGCCCTTCAGACCTCCCCTGGTACCGTTGCCACCTATACCAAGGGCAACCACGAGGGCAGCGTTACCGATGAGGAATTTTTGGCGAAAACCGGCATGTCCCGCATCGGTGAAACCGCAGTGAATGCAGATGGCTATTACCATTTCTTCAACTTCGGCGCGCTGAATAAGACCCAGCAGTTCACGAATGACGACATCGCCCAGCTGAAGGCATATCTGGAGCGGGAGGACGTTTCCGGCGACGGTAAGCCCATCATCATCGTCTCCCACTATCCCCTGCACTACTACAACGACCGCCGCAGCTCCAAGCAGGCGGATCAGGTGCTGGATATTCTGAACAACTATCCCCAGGCGATCTTCCTCTGGGGCCATAACCACACCGAGCAGGACCCCAACTACGGCATGATCCGGGTGCCCGGCGACATCATCCAGACCGGCGCTTCTGTGGACACCACCAAGGAGATCAAGTTCACCTATGCCTGCCTGGGCGCGCTCCGTGACGGCATCAACGAGGCAAACGGCCTCCTCATGAAGGTGAATGACGACGGTACCACCACCTTCCGCTACATCGGCCTCCATGCGTCCCCCAGCAGCACCGAAAGCTGGACCGACGCCCAGGGCAACGAGAACCCCGTGCGCATTCCCTCCAACGAAAAGGTTTCCTCCAACAACACCTATGCAACGCCCACCGAGGACACCTACAAGACCATTTCCCTGGCTAACGTACAGATTGCCCGTCCGCTGGTAGACAAGACGCCCGCGGAAACGGCCTCTGTGTTCTCTCCCAGGTTCACTGCTGGTCCCATCACCTGGACCGCAGCGGGCGAGGCCGTAACCGGTGCCTTTGACTTTAACACCACCTATACCGCAACCTTCACCCTGACCGCAGCGGACGGCTATGCCTTTGCAGATCCCGCCGTTGTCTCCGTCAACAAGGAATATGTGGGTCCCGCACCCGGTGCGAAGAACCACCAGGCGGACTCTGTGGTGATCGGTGAGGCAGGCAAGACGGCTACCGTGACCTATACCTTCCCCGTTACCACCGCTGAGGGCACGCCCGCAGATGCGGCAGAGCTGGAGGAGGGCGGCATGTATGTGATGGCTGCCATCGACAGCAATCTTGCGGCCTCCTATCTCTATGATCCTGCCCAGCACGGCGAGGAATCCATGCCCGACTATACCGCAGCGCCTGCGGATGTGGTCATTCGGGACGGTAAGCTGGTTTCCGCTTCCACCCCCGAGATGATCTTTACGGCGCAGAAGGACGACAGCGGCTATCTCCTGTGGTCCGACGCCAGCCTGAAGGACGGTCAGGGCGCTTCTACACTGAACTTCCTGTCCATGTCCACCCGCGGCGGCGATCTGGGTCTGGAAGCCGCAGAAACCGCCGGTATGGCTATTTATAACAACTGGAACACCGAAAACGGCGTGCCCTATCTGAACGTCGATGGGGCGAAGGAGTATGCAGCCTTCCAGAACGGCAAGTTCTGCTATGTGTCCGATCCCAAGGAGAGCAATGTTCGCCTGTTCAAGGTCGGTGCCAATGCGGACACCACCATCTATCAGATTTCGGCAAAGGTAGCGGCTCCCGCTCCCGGCGAAAAGCCCGCTGAAACGGCAGAGACGATTCCCGGCTGCACCGTAGAGAAGGTGGCATGGGACGCAGAGTCCTTTGGCTATGATACCGCCTATACCGTCACCCTGACCCTGGGGGTCAAGGACGGCTATACCGTATCCGACATTCTCACGGCACGGGTCAACGGCGCTGCGGCAGCTGTAACTGTCCAGGGCAGCACGGTCACCCTGACCTATACCTTCCCGGCAACCACGTCGGCACCCGGACGGCTGATCGGCCTCCAGGGCAAGAAAGTTGACGCGCTGAAGGAAGGCAATCTGTATGTGATCACAAGCGGCAAGGCAGCCCTCTCCGCAGCCTCCGCTCAGGGCATCTATCTCCGGGCAGCCTCCACCGAGGACGGCCTGACCACCGACATGGTATTTACCGCGGTGGGCAACGATGCAGACGGCTATGCCCTGAAAACCGGCAATCAGTATCTGGCCGGACGTCCGGTGGATGATTCTCCGGATAAGTGGGGCTTTATGCTCACCGAGAAGTTCTCGGACGCTGTGACGTTTATGTATCAGGACGGCAAGCTCAAGGTGGTTTCCACCGGCGCATCCGCTGGACCCGGCGGTCCTCCTCCCAGCGCAAGCGACAGCTACCTGTATCTCAGCGGCGACCACTTCAACTTCGGCACCCTCCAGTCCACGGAGCTGACCCTGGAGGAGCTGTATCTGCCCTACACCGATGTGGCCAAGGACAGATGGAGCTATGACGCAATCTATGATGCATCTGCCAACGGCCTGATGGTAGGCGAAGGAGGCACGAAGTTTGGCCCCGAGCATACCATGACCCGCGCCATGGCAGTGGCGGTGCTGTACCGTATGGCCGGTGCGCCGGAAGTCACCGGTAAGGCAGACTTTACGGACATTCGCCAGGACTACTATACCGACGCTCTGATCTGGGGCACCCAGAACGGGATTGTAGCAGGCTATGGCAATGGCAAATTCGGACCCAACGATGCGGTCAGCCGCCAGGAGTTTGCGGCCTTTGTCTACCGCTTCCTGAACAATCAGAAGATCACGGTGGAGGATGGAACCGCAATCACCTTTACGGATGCCGATACCATTGCGGACTACGCCAAGCCTGCGGTGGAAACCTGCACCAAGGCCGGCATCATCCATGGCTGTGGGGACGGCACCTTCCAGCCGATGAGAAGCATTACCCGTGAAGAGGCGGCAACCATGCTGACCCTGCTGATGAAGCTTCTGTAATGGCGCTCTGTCGAAACCGGAAATAAACAAAGCTCAGGCGCTGGAGATTTCTCCAGCGCCTGATTGACTGTCAAAGAACTACGTAAAGTGCTAAGTGATTGAGCAGCAGGGGGAAGAGTGAAGGGGGGCAAGGCCCGCCCTTCGCGTTCAATCAAACGAATTTTTGAACTTTTCGAGTTCAAAAATCCGTAAAGCAGCGTGGAAAAAAGGCTTTTTTGACACGCTGCTCAGGCGCTGGAGATTTCTCCAGCGCCTGATTGTTTTCGATTAGCCCAAAAGCGCCTTCAAATCGGCCTCCGGGGTGGTAATGGGGGCGATGCCATAGTGCTCCACCAGCGTACGGAGCACATTTGGGGAGAGAAACGCGGGCAGCGTCGGCCCTAGGCGGATATTCCGGATGCCAAGATGCAGCAGCGTCAGCAGAATGCACACGGCCTTCTGCTCATACCAGGAAAGCACCATGGAAAGGGGCAGCTCGTTTACGCTGCAATCAAAGGCATTTGCCAGAGCCAGCGCAATTTCAATGGCGCTGTAGGCGTCATTGCACTGGCCGATGTCCATCAGCCGGGGCAGTCCGCCGATGGAGCCAAGCTCCAGGTCGTTGAAGCGGTATTTTCCGCAGGCCAGGGTCAGCACCACGGTGTCCTTGGGGGTCTGCTTCACAAACTCGGTGTAATAATTGCGTCCGGGACGTGCGCCGTCGCAGCCTGCAACCAGGAAGAAATGGCGGATGGCCCCGGATTTTACGGCATCGACCACCTGATCCGCTACCCCCAGCACGGCGTTCCGGGCAAAGCCGGTCATGACGCTGCTGCCGCCGTTGATGCCGGGAAAGGTCCGGTCCTCGGGATAGCCGCCCAGTGCCAGTGCCTTTTCAATCACCGGGGAGAAGTCCTTCTCCTCGCCGATATGGGCAATCTCAGGATAGGACACCAGAGCGGTGGTAAACACCCGGTCCCGGTAGCTTGCCTTCGGAGGCATCAGACAGTTGGTGGTGAACAGTACCGGCGCGGGAAGATCCGCAAATTCCTTCTGCTGGTTCTGCCAGGCGGTGCCGAAATTGCCCTTGAGCTGGGGATATTTTTTCAGCTCCGGATAGCCGTGGGCAGGCAGCATCTCGCCGTGGGTATAGACGTTGACGCCCTTCCCCTGGGTCTGCTCCAGCAGCAGCTTCAGGTCATGGAGATCATGGCCGGAAATCACGATAAACGGTCCCTTTTCCACTGTCAGCGGAACCGTAACCGGCGTGGGATTGCCATAGGTTTCCGTATTGGCGCGGTCCAGCAGCGCCATGCACTGGAGGTTCTTTTCCCCAACCTCCAGTGCGATGGGCAGCAGCTCCTCCGGGGTCCAGTCCTCGCCCACGGCAAACAGGGCTTTGGCAAGGAACCGGTTGACCTCGGAATCGGTGTAGCCCAGCACCAGGGCATGGTGGGCATAGGCCGCCATACCGCGCACGCCGAACAGAATCAGGGACTTGAGACTGCGCACGTCCTCCTGGGCGTTCCAAAGCTGCGCCATATCATAGTCGTCGTTCCTGCCGCAGGGATCGGCGCAGCCAGAACAGCCCGGGGTTAAGGCGTCCTTTTCTGCGTGAATCCGTTGAATCTGCTCCTGAATGGTTGCCTCGTTAAAATTCACGTTGGTGACTGTGGTAAACAGTCCCTCAATCAAAAGCCGCCAGGTGGAGTCGGTGGGGCAGTGGCCGTCGGTGGTCCGTGCCAGACCAATCAGCGCTCCGGTGAGCTGATCCTGGAGCTGGGCAATCTCAGCGGTTTTCCCGCATACGCCCTGTTTTCCGGTGCAGCCGGTACAGCCTGCGGTTTGTTCGCACTGAAAGCAGAACATCTGGTTTTTCATCTAAAAATCCTCCATTTGTGTTGTGAGTCATCGGGGGATGGAGTCCGGCGCGCTCATGCGCCTCGGATTCCCTGAGTATCTGCGGGTATTATAGGCAAGATAGCAGCCTGCGTCCGTTGTTATAACAACACAGAAGAATTTTTCAGAAAAACAGAAGCGGCCGGATGTTTAATCCTCGTCCGGAAACCGATCCTTGTCCAGCATTTTTACCACCTTCGCGGGATTTCCCACGGCAACGGCATAGTCCGGCACATCCTTTGTAACCACTGCCGCCGCACCAACTACGGCGTGACGGCCAATGCGAACCCCAGGCAGAATGGTAGCGCCTGCGCCGATCCAGGCGGACCGGCAGATCAAAATCGGCCTGCAGGGCAAAATGTCGAGATCATAGGGATCGTGGTTATTGGTAATCAGCTGAACGTTTGCGGCAATGCGGGCCTCGTCCTCAATGGTGATGCCGCCGCGGGCCATGGCCAGGAGATTGCTGTTGATAAAGACGTTTTTGCCGATTTTCATGGAGCTGACACAGGCCCCGCTCAGGGGGGCGGAAACATAGCTGCCCGCCCCGAGATTGCCGCCGAACAGCTCCTTTAAAATGGCGCTGTATTCCTCGGTAAACGGCATGGTATGGTTCAGCTGAAACATCAGCCTGGCACAGCGCTGACCCTCGGCACGGTCTGCGGGATCGGTTTTTCGCAGATCCACCCGAACCTCACGACACTCCATGGCGGCCCACCTCCTGTACCCACTGACGGAGCGCAGGCTCTGCGCTGTCCACGTGGCTCCCGTGGATGGCAAGGCCCTTTGTGACCACTGCACCCGGTGCAGCCGTTCCAATATCCCGGACGGTGGCGGAAAGCCCGCTGCCCTCGTGGGTGCAGAAGGGATGGATGGTCTTTCCCCTTAGGTCATAGTGCTCCAAAAACGTATAAACCGCCATGGGCATGGTGCCGCAGTAGTTGGGATAGCCCAGGTAGATTTCGTCATAGCCCTCCAGGGTGTCCGGCATATGGGTCAGCGCCGGCCTTGCATGTTTTTTCCAATCCTTGCTGGCCTGGGTGACGCAGGTTCGGTAGTCCTCGGAATAGGGGACGGCCTGACGGATTTCAAACAGCTCGCCGCCGGTCAGCGCTTTTAGCATAGCTGCGGCCTTTGCGGTGTTGCCCACGGAAATCCGGCGATAGGCGCCGCCGAAATAGTTCTCTCCCGCCCGGGAGTAATATGCAATCAGAATTGCCATGGTAATCGCTCCTTATGCTTGTTCAAATTCTTTTGCCGCATCGCGCTTGGTTTCGGACAGATCCACCTCGCTGCCGTTCATGGGCAGCCGCATGCAGCCAAAGCCAAAGTTCTTCTGAATTCGTTCCATGTCAAACGCTCCTCCCCATTTCATAAGCCTCCGCCAGCGACGGATGGCGGTATACGTCGCCCTTGTCCCAGGTTCCGGTGCCGAAAATCACGCCTGCCTCCACCGCCCCGGGGAGACAGCGGAGATAGCCCCGGAAATCGGCAAGGGTTTCGTCGGCGGCGCAGTGCTGGGGATCGGCGGCGGTCACAATCAGATAAAACCGCTTGTTCTGAATGGCCCCATAGTCGGACATGCATCGGTCAATCATGGTTTTCATCTGGGCGCAGATGGAGTAGAAATACACCGGCGAAGCCAGCACAATTACGTCTGCGGCCTTTAAGGCGTCCAGCACCTCGGCCATGTCGTCGTTGCGGACACAGATATGGGTATCTGCGCAGCCGTAGCAGGCAAGACACGGGGCGATTTTTTTGGTGGCCAGCCGGATTTTTTCCACCTGATGGCCCTGTTCCGCCGCGCCTTTCAGAAATTCATCGCACAGCACGTCGGAATTTCCGCCCTTTCGTGGGCTGGAGCTGATAGCAAGCACCTTCATGGGAGTCCCTCCATTGTTTTGATGCTTCTATTGTAATCCGAAAACAAGGCGGGATCAATTTTGCTTTTGGCCCCTATGAATAAGAAAAACTAATGCGATGGATGCAAAATACCCGGAACCGGCAGATTTGGATACCGGCTCCGGGCCATTTTTATGCCTCTGCGATGTGCCAGCCCTCGGCTCGCTGGCGGATTTCCGTAAAGCGCCGGTACAGGCCGTTTTGCGCAATCAGCTGGTCATGGGTGCCGGACTCTACGATGGTTCCGTCGTCCACCACAAGAATCTGGTCGGCGTTTTGGATGGTAGAGAGCCGGTGGGCGATGGTGATAATGGTTTTGCCCCGGGTCAGCTCGGAAATGGCGTGCTGAATCAGATGCTCGTTTTCCGGATCTATGCTGGCGGTAGCCTCATCCAGAATGATAATCGGGGCATTTTTCAGGATGGCACGGGCGATGGAGATGCGCTGCTTCTCGCCGCCGGACAGGGTGCCGCCGCCCTCTCCCACCACGGTGTCATAGCCGTTGGGCAGCGCCATAATGAAGTCGTGGCAGCGAGCCTTTTTGGCCGCTTCGACCAGCTCCGCCTCCGTTGCGTCGGGCTTGCCGAAGAGGATGTTGGCCCGGATGGTGTCGTGGAACAGGTAGACATTCTGAAATACCATGGAGATGTTGGAGAGCAGGCTGTCACAGGTGAACTCCCTTAGATCGTGGCCGCCCAGAGTGATTGCACCGGATTGGGGATCGTAAAACCGTGCCAGCAGGCTGCAAATGGTGGTTTTGCCGGAGCCGGAGGGACCCACAATGGCGGTAGAGGTGCGCTCTGGAATGGTAAAGCTGACGTTTTTCAGCACCTGACGGGAATCATAGCCGAAATTCACGTTTTGGAATGCGATATCATAGTGCCGGAGCGGGATGTCCTTGCCGTCTGCGTCGATCAGGCTTTCCTGATTCAGCGCATCCAGCTGGTTCATGGCGTCGTCGATGACCCCCAGGGTGTGGGCGCTGTCGCTGATCGGCTCCAGACTGGAAAAAATGCTGAAGGAGAAGAATACAAAGATCAGCATCATGGAAAAGCTCATATCCCCCCGGAGCGCCTGCAATGCCGCGGCCAGCGCCAGGCCCACACTGCCGCATTTCAGCGCCAAAAGATGCAGGGCATTGCCGGGAATATAGCCCCATTCGATTTTCAGATGGATGCTTTTGCTGTCTCCAACGGCACGGGTGACGGATTCCATGGATGCGCCGCTTTTTCCGAAGGATTTTACCACCGAAAGTCCCCGGGCGTATTCCAGAATAGCGCCGGTCATATCCCGGTTGGCCTGGGCCTCCACCGGCGCATGGAGCCTGCTGTAGTGGGAGATCACCAGCAGGAAGCACAGCGAAAGGGCGGCAGCGGCCAGGGCAATCAGCGCGGTAACGGGGCTGCAAATCAGAAGCCCCAGAAAGATCACAAAAAAATTCAGATAGCCGCCAACAAAGTTGTCCACCATGCGAATGCCCATATTCTCCAGGGTGGAAAGGCCGGTGGTGATGGAGTTTAGAATGTTTCCGGTGCTGATGCTCTGGAAGTAGCCCAGGGATACCCGTTTCAGGGCATCGCCAATGGCAAGCCGATCCCGGGCGGTGAGCTGATAGCTGATCGGCTCCTGCAATCTGGCCCGAAAATAGTCGAACAGAAAGCGAAGCAGCACCAGCAGCACCTGAATGACAATGACCTTCCAGATCCACGAGGAATCAAAGGCGGTTCCGCGCTGCTGGCATTCGATCAGCTGCCCCACCGTATAGGCGGCCAGCGCCAGAGGAAGCGCGGCAAACAGATGGGAGAAAAACGTCATAACAAAGCCCAGATAGAGCTTCCCTTTGAATGCGCCGCACCAGTCGATGATGCGTTTTACCGTATGAAACATGGATTATCCCTCCTTTGCACCGGACGATACCGCCCAGCGCTTTGCGCCGATGTGTGCCATCCACATGTCCCGATACAGCGGGCAGGACGAAAGCAGCGCGTCCTGCTTCCCCTGGGCGACGATGGTTCCGCTTTTCAGCACCACAATGTTGTCGGCGTTCTGGATGGTGGAAAGCCGATGGGCAATGACCAGCAGCGTTTTTCCCTTGGTCAGCGCGGCGATGCTGCGCTGAAGCTGATCCTCATTTTCCGGATCGGTAAAGGCGGTGGCCTCGTCCAGAATGACAATGGGCGCATTTTTCAGCATCATTCGGGCAATGGCAATGCGCTGCTTTTCGCCGCCGGAGAGCCGCTTTCCCGCTTCGCCTGCGGGGGTGTCATAGCCCAGGGGCAGCTTGGAGATAAAGCCCTCGCACTGGGCGGCACGGGCAGCGGCCTTGACCTCCTCGTCTGTGGCGCCGGGATTGCCCAGACGGATATTCTCCAGCAAGGAGCAGCGGAACAGAAAATTGTCTTGGGTGACGAAGCTCACATACTCCGAGAGCTGGGAAAGGGGCATGTCCTTGATGTTCACGCCGCCAATGGATATCGTCCCGTCGGTTACGTCCCAGAACCGGGCAAGAAGCTTGGCCACGGTGGATTTTCCGCCGCCGGAGGGTCCCACCAGCGCGGTAAAGCTGCCTGCGGGAAGGCGAAGGTCGATGCCGTGGAGCACCTCGTCTTTGGGATCGCCGGTATAGGAAAAACGGACATTTTGCAGGCTTACGTCGCAATGTGATATCTGTGCCCGGGCGGCAGGCTCCGGCAGCGACGGCATTTCCAAAAACGATTGCAGCTGCTCCACCGTGGATTTCACCTGCCGCATATTTTCGGAGAACACCTCCAGCTTGGAAAGAGATCCTACCATCGAGATGGACAGCATCACGGCCAGGGCCGCCTGGGGACCGGTGATGGTGCCCTGGCTGGCCAGAAACAGCGCCACCGGAAGCGTGCCGATGAGGGTAGAGGGAAACAGAGCGAAGCTCAGCTTCATGGTGACAAAGGTGGAGGTCAGCCATTTTACCACAAAGGTTCGGAAGTCGGTGATGGCGTTTGCATACTTCTCGTAGCTGACTCCGGCGTGGCCAAAGGCTTTGATGACCTCAATGCCCTCGATGTATTCCACAATGGCGCTGTTCATGTGGCTGGCGGACTGATCGTATTTCGTAAAGCTGTCGCCGCTGATTTGGAACGTCAGCCCCATGCACACAATGGACAGGGGGAACGTCACCAGCGATGCCAGCGCCAGCCGCCAATCCATGGTCAAAAGGGCCAGAATGCTGAGAATGGGCAGGACGATATGGCCTGCACCCTCGGGGATCATATGGGCCAGAGGCGGCTCCAGATTCTCAATTTTGTCCACCATCATGGTCTTGATCTCGCCGATGGAGTGGTTTTCCACATCTCCCAGGGGCGCATGGAGAAACCGATCCGCCAGCCGCAGCCGCAGAGCCTCCAGAATCGTATAGGCCATGGAGTGGGAAACGCCGGTGGACAGGCTGAACAGCAGAATTTTCAGGGCGTATACCCCAAGGGCAAGGAGGCACCACTGTACAATTCCGCCGACTGTGGCCGATCCGGCGGCAAACAGGCAGATCATCCGGTACATGCAGTAAAACGGAACAAGGCCCAGGATGACGCTGCATACCGACAGCAGCACCGACAAGCCCAGCTGCTTCGTCTCCCCTTTGGCATAGGCAAACAGGGACGACATCCAGCTTTTTTTCTCAGGTTTCATAGCGGATCCCTCTTTCTTTTCGATATTCCGACGGCGTAAGCTTCATCACGCGCTTAAACGCCTGGGTAAATTTTCCGGCATTGTCGTAGCCAACCTGTCCGCCGATTTCCGCAATGCTCAGGTTTTGCTGGCGAATCAGCAGCTCGGCTGCCCGATTCATGCGGTAGCCGGTGAGCCAGGTTCCCATGGCGGCGCCGTATACCGAACGGAAGCAGGCCTTCATGGGGGTCAGCGGAATGTCAAACCGCCGGGACAGCTCCTCCTGGGTAAAGGTTTCGGCAAGGTGCTCGATGAGAAAGGCTTGAATGGCCTTGATTTTCTCCACCTGGGATTTGTAAAAATAGGGGGGCGCGGACTCGTCCGGCGGAATGGTCATGGCGTCCAGATACAGCAGCAGCTCCAGAATTTTTACCTTAAAATACGGAATGCGGATTGTTTCCGGCACCTGGTACAGCTCGCTGAAAATATGCTCCGTTTCCGCTGCCCCATGGATCACCCGGGGATAAGCGCCCAGGGACCAGCGGGCCACAATGGTTTCCGGCGTTGCGGGAAAGTTCTTAATCTCCTGGGGCAGGGACTGGCGGACCATATCCCGGTCAAAGGCGATGGTTAGCCCGTGGTAGTGGTGGGAGGGGAAGATGAAGGTGCCGGTATGCTGCATGCGCAGATCCAGCTTCATGTCGCCGGCCTGGGTATAGGCCAGCATATTGTCCCCCGGGGCGTATTCCATCCGACCCTCGCGGCAGTGGTCAATGGCAAACAGGCGGCGATCCGGCACATAGCTGCTTTCAAACCGCTCCATGTGGAAGTCGTTGAAGCTCAAAAGCACGCCGGGAAACACCTCGTAGGTGGTCATGGTGCCGTCGCCGGTTTCGTTGCGGAATTGCCAGACTGCGCAGCCGTCACTCTGGGCCAGTAAAATTGCCCCTTGCTGTTCAAAATTGGTGCTCATGGGATCCCACGCTCCTGTTGCGTTTTTTTTGGTTAATGCTCACTAACTGATAGGTAGTATAACACAGAAATAGCTTGCCGTCTTTACCCAATAGACCAGGATGCGCCGAATAGACGGACTTTTTTGCAGCGGAAAGCGGATTGCAATTTGGCACCTTGCAAACGGCCAAACGAAATGCTACAATGGGGAGGAACAAAGTTAGAAGATACTAACCGATACAAACAGAAGCTGGAGGAATGGGGCATGTCGTTTTTTGAAAATACCCGCAAGCCGGAGGGTCTGGGCGGACGGCTGATGGTGGCAATGATGAATCTGGGCCACGGGGCGCTGGCAAATTGGGGCACGGGGTTTTTATCGGTTCAGCCGGATGCCTGGGTGCTGGACTGTGGATGCGGCGGCGGAGCGAACCTCCAAAAGCTGCGGAAGCTGTGCCCCGATGGCAGCGTCTATGGTATTGATTATTCCCCCGTCAGTGTGGAAAAGTCCCGAAAAAAGAACCGTTCCGCCATTGCGGCAGGACGGTGCAGGGTCGAGCAGGCCAGCGTAACGGAGCTGCCCTTTGCAGCTGCGGCCTTTGATTTGGTAACAGCCTTTGAGACGGTCTATTTCTGGCCGGATTTAACGGAGAACTTCCGGGAGGTCAATCGGGTGCTGAAGCCGGAGGAAACGTTTTTTCTCTGCAACGAGTGCAGCGGAGATACGGACAAGGACGACAAATGGACGGAAAAAATCAGCGGCATGACCATCTATCGGGATGTGCAGCTGAAGGAACTGCTGGAGCAGGCGGGCTTCCGAGCCGTCCGGATTCATAAGAATGCGCGGGGCTGGCTGTGCATGACGGCGCAAAAGGCCAAAGCGTGACGGAAAAAGCACCCCCATGAAACGATCCGGTTTCATGGGGGTGCTGCGCAGCTTTATGTTATTCCTGGGAAGCGTCAGGCGGCTCTTTTCCCTGTAGCTGCCGCAGGTGGTGGTAGGCCGTGGGATTTTGCGCCTCAAAGTGCTTCCGGTGCTTTTCGGTTCGGAGCCGGACTCTGGAGAGCAGCTCCGGATTTGTCTCGGCCAAATGGGCTTCGATCTTTTGCCGGTGCGCCTCGGCGCGGTGAACCATCCGGGCGATTTCCTCCTCTGAGAAGCGTCCGGTTTTCAGCTGCGCCTCAAAGCGCATTTCCAAATGATCCAGGAACCGCTCCTCGTCCTCGGGGGCCATCAGGTGCCAGCTTCCGTGGCTCATCTTGCTGCTGAGCACCTGCTCCTCGGCGGTCAGAACGTTTTCGCTTTCCAAAATCTGATTCATGCTCTCGTTGGCCAGCTGCTCCATTACGGTGTCCGCCTCCGAACCAAAGAGCCACTCAAATTCCACCAGCTGTTCCAGCTGGGGTTCGGTGAGGGTTGGGGCTGCCTTTGCAGGCTGGGGGCGGTCAGACTGCCGGATTCCGGCGTCCTCCAGCGCCAGAAGGATGGTACGGCGGACGGCGCCCTCCCGCAGCAGGCATCCGGCGTCCAGCTGCTTGAGCTGATCGTTCAGGGAGCCGTCGTGCTCGGTGAGATAGAAGCCAATGCCCCGTTTTCGCAGATTTTGATTCAGAAGCACCAGACGTTCCGCGGCGGTGAGGTCGATCCGCCCAATGCCCCGGGCGTCCACAATCACGGCGCGGGTATCGGGGGTGAGGGCAGCCTCGATGTCCGACTGGAACCGGTCGATGTTAGCAAAGAACAGGTTGCCGCTGAACCGGTAGATCACCGCGCCGGGAATCGCCTGGGCGTCCCGGTTCCGCTCAATGGGATAGAAGCCCTCCTGCCCCGGAATCACGCCCATATAGGACACGGGGGGCACCACGGAGGAGATGGCAACCTCAAAAAACGACAGAATGACGCCGATCATCACGCCATAGACCGTGCCGAAAATCAAAACGCCCAGAAAGGCAATCAGAAAGACAAACAGCTCGTTCCGGCTGGTTTTCCACAGCTTCTTCGCCAGGGAAAAGTCGAGGATCCCCCAGAGCGCGGTCATCACAATGCCGGTTAAAATGGGAACCGGGAGAAACCGAAGCAGCGGCGTGCCCACCAGCAGCACCAGCACCATGGTGCCGCAGGCGGAAAGACTCATCAGCTGAGAACGGCAGCCGAAGGAATCGGCAATTCCGCTGCGGGATACGCTGCCGTTAATGGGACAGCAGCCGGTAAAGCCGCTGACCAGGTTCATGGCGCCGTAGGCCAGCAGCTCCCGGTTATGGTCCAGCTTGTCGCCGTATTTCATGGCATAGCTGCCGGAGGCCAAAAGCGTCTGGGCCATCACCACGGCGGCAATGCTCAGAGATTCCACAATCAGATCCTTGCCGTAGACGCTCAGATAGGAAAAACCGGGGAGTACCAGGCGGGGCAGTCCCGGGGCCACGGCGGAGAGCATTTTTACCCCATAACGGTCCAGATGAAAGACCGCCTGGAGCAGTGCGCCCACCACCATCATGATTACCGTCATGGGTACCTTGGGGATTTTCTTTTTGCAGATCAAAATGACGGCAAAGGTGCCAAAGCCCAGAACAGCCGAAAGCGGATGGAACACGGAGCACTGCTGGGCGATATGACCAAGCAGGGGAAACAGCTCGCCGGTTCCCGCCGTGCCGCCGAACAGCTTTGGTATCTGCATCAGAATGATGGTCAGTCCCACGCCGGAGATAAACCCGCCCATGACCGGGGTGGAGATGTATTTGACGATCCGTCCGGCCTTGAGCAGGAAGAATACCAGAAACCAGAGGGCCGTTAAAATGGAAACCAGCGGCACCAGCTCCATGGCGGCGTCGGATTCCGCTGCAATGCCGAATTGGGTCAGCAAACTGCCCACCATCACCGCAGGCATGGCGTCTACGCCAACCACAAATTGCGGCGAGGTGGTAAGCAGCGCATAGAACAAAATGGGCAGCAGAGAGCCATATAGACCATAGACGGCAGGCAGCCCCGCAATCTGCGCGTAACCCATGGAAATGGGGATGGATACCAGCGCAACGATGATGCCGGACCAGATATCGCGTCCGGGATGTTTACTCCGAAATTGTTTCATAGGCCGCTCTCAACTCCTGTGTCAAACTGTTCCTTCATTCGGACTATATTATACGAACCGGACAGCGGAACGTCAATCCGTTTTGCGCCCAATGCGGAGACTCACAGGACGAAAAGCGTCGAAGGCACATCCGTTTTCCCGATGCATACGATGAAATGGTAGGTTCAGACGTCAGATAAGGGGTGATTTTGATGAACTACTATTCAGGAAGCTGCAAGGGAAACGGCTGCTGTCAGCCGGACCCCTGCGGAACCTATGTGACCATTCAGGGACCCGCGGGACCCATGGGACCGGAGGGACCCAAAGGGGAACAGGGGGCGCGGGGAGAACGCGGACCCATGGGACCCAGAGGAATCAAAGGGGAGCAAGGCTGTCCGGGACCGGCGGGACCGCGAGGGGCAGCCGGTCCTATGGGACCAAGAGGCCCCCAGGGGGTGCGGGGCGATGCCGGACCCAAAGGCGACCCCGGCTGCATGGGCGTTCAGGGGGTACGGGGGGATCCCGGTCCCATCGGTCCAAAGGGGGATCGGGGACCCATCGGACCCAAAGGCGACCCGGGACCCCAGGGACCCATCGGACCCCGCGGAGAACGGGGCGAACAGGGGCAGCGCGGACCGGCCGGGGAACAGGGTCCGGCCGGAGAACAGGGCGCACAGGGGGAAATCGGCCCCCAGGGCGTACAGGGAGACCGCGGCTGTCCAGGCCCCCAGGGCGAACAGGGCGTTCAGGGACCCAAGGGGGAGAAAGGCGATCCGGGGCAGCAGGGCATCCAAGGCCCCAAGGGTGATACCGGCGAGCCGGGACCCCAGGGCGAAAAGGGTGACACCGGCGAACGG
The DNA here is from genome assembly GCA_963615825.1 of Flexilinea sp. GTDB lineage: Bacteria > Bacillota > Clostridia > Oscillospirales > Oscillospiraceae > HGM13006. Next base: position 28,174 of record CAVEIY010000002.1, on the reverse strand, counting down.
GGTGAGCAGGGTATCCAAGGCCCCAAGGGCGACACCGGAGAACAGGGACCCCAGGGCGAAAAGGGTGACACCGGCGAGCGGGGTGAACAGGGGATCCAAGGCCCCAAAGGCGACCCGGGCGAGACACCGGTGATTACTGTGGCGGAGGAAACGCCCCTGAGCTATAAGCTGCAATTCCGCACACCGGAGCAGGAGATCACCACGCCCAATCTCATTGCGCCCTTTGAGGAATACCATGCGGATCTTTCCACTGTGGGTGCTGCGCTGACCATCCCGCTAAAGGATCTGGTGATGACCTATCAGAGCACCTCCACCAGCGCATTGCGAATCAGCATCACGCCAAAGGAGCCTGCCGCGTCTGTTTTAGTCGACATGCGCCGGACCTCCATCTATAACACCAACACCATTGAGACGCAAACCATGAATGGCGCCGTTGTTTCAGGCCGCACGGTGCTGGATGAGATCGTTTATACCCAATCCCAGGAGACGCACAATATCCGGCTTCGGCAGCAGGACCCGGCTACAAAGCTCTGGTCCCTGTGCGAAATCCAGTCGTTCCTCTCCGCCGGCGGAGCGCGAACCTCCGTCCGAATCCAGTGGAGCGAATATAACGTAGCCTACCAGGCGCCTACCGTGTAAATAAATCCCCGTACCCGCTGGATTTGCAGCAGGTACGGGGAGATTTTTGCGGGGTGGCAATATGTCTGTGCAGCTGGACACGTTTTTAATGGATTCCGTATGTTTGAACCCGTTGGTCGTGGATGACGCCGGACCAGTTCATACCGAATGCGTAATCATAGGCGTGGCCTTCGGTATCAACGTGGCATTCCATGTCGAAGGGAACATCCTCACACTGCGTTTCCACGGTTTTCATGTTTGCGGGGAACTGCATTGGAAGCAGACCGGATGGCGCCTCTTTGCCGCAGAGCAGGCTTAGAATTGCCTTCGTGTGGATGTCAAAGTGGATAAGAAGTCCGTCTATTTGTGGCTCAAACTCGGCCACCACACAGGGGTTGGAGCACTTCATCACTACAATCACCGGCTTTTCCCCCATGGCCTTTCTTGCTGCAAGGATCATATCCAGATCGTTTTCGTTTTCACAGCGGACCGTCTTGCCATAATAGCTTCGGTTCGGACCGGTGCCGTTGGGGTCGTCGCCTGCAATGCTGGTTTTTCTGGCATATTCCGCCGTATAGGGGCGGTATTGCAGGGTGATGGGGTTGTATTCTGTCTTGACGGGGCCATCTGGAACGGCGCCTGGCATGGGGCGCGGGCCGGACATGGCAGTCTGGGGGCTGCAAATAAAGACGATTGCCGCGTCTGCATCCTCGGGCCGGGCCACAACCTGGAACACGGCCTGGACGGCCTCCCGGTTGACGGTTTCCTCATCATGGGCCGCAACGGGTTCGCCCTTCCAGTTGACGGACTCCGCAACGTGCCGGGTGGGAATATACACCTTTGTGCCGGGGCGGAGGGGAAGCGCCTGATTCCTGTTTTTGAGAAGCACTGCGGATTTCACCTGTGCGGCATATCCGGCATTCCGAAATTCCTCGCAGTTTACGATTTGTGTGGATTCCTCAATTTTCAGATAGGGATTCTCGAATAGGCCCAGGCGGAACATACTGGTGAGAATTCGGACCGCAGAGGCGTGCATCAGCTGATCGGCAGCTTCCGTTCCGTGGCGCTGGCAGACCAGCTCATAGCCCTCATACAGCGTTTCCACGTCATTGTCACCGCCAAACTGATCGACGGTATTCATCAGCAGCTGATAGGCCTGCTCCTGCGGCGACAGATCCTCCAGCCCCCAGCAGCGCTTCTCCCAGAAGATGCCGAAGTTCAGATGCTTCCGGGACTCGGGCAGTTTGACGATTTCCCAGTCGGTACAGACCAGCCCGTCGTAGCCGTAGGTTCCCCGGAGCAGGTCGCGGATGATATAGGGGCTGTAGGCATTTGCAATGTTTTTCCCGCTGGGGTCCTGCTGATAGGAAATGGTGTAGTACGGCATCATGCCGGCAGTTGTTCCTGTTTTTCCATCCAGCTTCAGCGCCCCGTCCACAAATGGCTCAAGCTGCGCTTTGAAGTTGTTGCCGGGATAGACGGCGTATTTTCCCTCGGGGTTATGCGCGTCGCGTCCCCCTTCTCCGGTGCCGCCTCCGGGCCAATGCTTGCAGATGGTCGCAACGCTGTCAAGACCCCAGCCGTTTTCCAGCTCACGGTCACCGGAGGAGGTCTGAAATCCGTCGATATAGGCCTTTGCCATATCGCGGCTTAACTTGGACCCCTCTCCGAACGTGCCCTTTACGCGGGACCATCTTGGCTCGGTGGCAAGGTCAACCTGCGGGGAGAGCGCAGTGGTAATGCCCATCGCCCGGCATTCCCTGGCGGCAATCTCGCCGTGGGTTCGGACCAGCTCAGGGTCAAAGGTGGCGGCCAGACCAAGGGCCTCGGTCCACGGGGAGACTCCGGTACCGGCACCCTGATTGAATTCGCTGGTGTTATCGGACCCATGCCTGGGATCGGAGCAGAGATCCAGCGGAATCGGCAGGTCCAGACCTTCGATATAGGCCTGACGGTTGTTGGTATACCGTGCCATGGCCTCCGGCGTATCCATATATCCGACGATGTGGTGACGGATGCCCAGGTCGCGATACAGCGCTTTGTAGCGATCCGAAAGCTCCCACATGGCGGGTGCGTCCGGATCCGCGGGATCGGGCGGAAACTCCATATAGCCGCCGTTCATCATCAGCCCGGCGATCTGGCGAGGGGTCAGCTGCCGGGCAAGGGCCTCTGCGCGCTCCAGCGCAGGAAGCCGCCAGTCCTCCCAGGGCTGCAGCACCCCGGTGCGGCTCAGGTTTTTGAAGTACAGGCCATCCTGCTGAATGATTTTGATGCCGGAAAGGGTGGAATAGCCCAGCTCCGGACCGTTTGGATTTTCTACGTAGCGGATGGATTCGGTTGCAATATCCCGTTTCATGGCGATCCCCCTTGTTGTTTAGAAGCTTTGCAGCGCCTTAAATGCGCCGGTCATGGCCTCGATGATCTTTCCTGCTTTTACGCAGTCGCCAATGGAGGCAAAGGGAATGTCTCCGGCCATTTCCTGAATGGACGCTGCCACATTGCTGTTTGCCCTCATTCCCATTGCATAGATTACCGTGTCCGCGGGGAACAGCTTCTCTGTGCCGTCTGCGGCGGTGGCAAGGACTCCTTCCGCTGTAATGGCGCTGCAGCGGTAGCCGGTGTAGGTCTTGGTGTGGGCCTTTAGCTCCTCCATCAGCATGACGCGGTGGAGCCGGTAGGAATCCGGTGCCAGCTCGTCACGCATCTCAATGATGGTGACTTCCTTCCCGGACGCTGCCAGATTCAGACCTTCCTCGCAGCCGACCAGGCCGCCGCCGATCATCACAACGCGCTTGCCGACCCGCTCAGGGGCGTAATAGGCATCCAGAGCCTGGAGTACGTTGCTTCCGTCGATTCCGGGAATCGGCGCTTTCACAGGGGAAGAACCCACGGCGCAGAGAATTGCATCAGGCTTGAGCCGGTCGATGAGCTGCTTGGAAGCGGGGGTGCTCAGCTGAACGGCAATGTCCCGGACGGCAATTCGCTGCTGGAAATCTGCATTGAGCTGTGCAATATCCGTCTTATGACAATCGTGGTCGGCAAAGCAGATCAGGCCGCCAAGGTGATCCGCTTTTTCAATCAGCGTCACCTGATAGCCCAGATCGGCGCCATAGACAGCGGCGCTCATGCCGCCGATGCCGCCGCCGACCACAAGCAGCTTCTTTCCAATCCCCTTTTTCGGCAGCTTTTCAAAGATGATCGGCGTGCCGGACAGCGGGTTGATGGTACACTTGGGACCATACTGGAACGGATTTTCCTCTCCCTCGCCCATGGGAGGCATCGGTGGGGGCGCGTTATCCTCCATTGGGCCGGGAAAGCAGTTGAAGCAGCGCAGGCATTTGTTGATCTCGTAGGTTTTGCCGGCTGCGGCCTTATTGGCAAATTCGGGGTCCGCAAACATCTGACGGCCAAAGGCAACCACATCAACCTTCCCGTCCGCAATGATCTTGTCGCAGTATGCCGGATTGTTCAGACCGCCGACCACAATGACCGGAATGTGGACTGCCTGCTTGATGACGGCTGCATTTTCCACATTAAGGCCATGGGGATGGAAAATGGAGGAGAAGGTTCCGCTGCGGGCGGGGTCCCGGTACAGACCTGCGGAGACATGAATCAGATCCACATCCTCCTGGATGAGCTGACAGAACCTGGCCACCTCTTCCACCTGCATGCCGCCGGGAACAAAATCTGCGCCGCTGACACGCGCTTCGATGATCATGTCATCGCCAACTGCCTCCCGAACGGCGCGGAAGATTCGGGCGGGGAATTTGGCACGGTTTTCAATGGCCCCACCGTAGGCGTCGGTGCGCTTGTTAAACAGCGGGGAGAGGAACTGGTGAATCAGCCAGCCGTGACCTGCATGAATCTGAACCGAGTCAAATCCCGCTTCCTTCAGAAACAGCGCGCAATTTGCAAAGCTCCTGCAGGTAAAGTCCATGAGCGCCTCGTCCATTTCTGTGACCTGAATGCCCTTGGCAGTGGTATATCCGGTTGGACCGATGGGGTTTTGATCGCCGGGATCGGGGAATTTGGATTCGCCTGCATGGCTGATCTGAATGGAGGCCACTGCGCCTGCATCATGAATCGCCTTTGCATAGTCGGAAAAAGCCTTCCTATAGGGGCTGTTAAAATCCGTATAGTCAATGTGGTCCATCCAGTATTTGTGCTCGCGGTTGGCGTAGACCATGTCAACGGGAATCTCACCCAAAGCGACCTGAGCGCAGCCGCCCCAGGCCTTGCGGAGATATTGCAGCACATGATAGTCCGGCATGGTGCCGTCATCGTTGATCTCCGGCGCGGCAACGGGGCTGGCAAAGATGCGATTCTTATAGGTGATGTTGCGAACCGTCAAAGGCTCAAACAGATGCGGATAATTACCGTTCATAAAATGACCTCCTTAGAATAACAGGCACATGCGCCCGATGCTGGTGCTGAAAGCATTGCAGGGATACTTGAAGTTTAGTAAAAATCAGTCCGCAAGTCCAATATATTTTTTATGGGATGTTATAATTTTCGGGATATAAATGGGACGGGCATGGGGCTGTACGGCATGGGGCAGGTTAGAGAATAAAACCAATCAGCCTGCGGAACGAAACGCGCAGGCTGATTGGCATGCTTGTAGGGGAAAAGATTTATTTGCTCATGTATCGCTGATAAGCGTCTGTTTTAATCTGCAGCGCCTCGTCTACGCCCATGTCGGTAAGGGTGCTCTGGAACGTATCCCATTCGCTGTCAATGTCATGACCACCGGTGATAAAGCCGAGAATCATCTCTGCAACATAGGTGTTTACATCGGTGAAAATGCCGTTAAAGGTTTCACTTTCCTCTGCGGTCAGGGCAGCGCCCTTGGGATAGGTCCAGGCTCCGTCTCTGGAAGCGGCCCAGGTATCGGAGGCAGCCAGCTCATTGTCGTCATAGAACTTGGTCTTGCGTGCGCCGTCCGTCATGCAGGAGAAGTCACTGAGGCAATAGATTTCAAAGGCGTTGTCGGAACTCAGACCATCGGGGTTGTCGCGGATGAGAGCCGTATACTGCGGAACGCCGTCTGCATCGAACTCAAATGCCTCGCCCTCTACACCATAGCTGCAAAGCTGGACGCCTTCCTCAGTGTAGAAGAAGTTGATGTATTTGCATGCAAGTTCGGGATCGGCACAGGCGGTAGAGATGCCGTGTTTCAGACCAAAGCCGCTGTCCACCGAGGTGATGTGGTTGGGGGTACCGTCCGGTGTGGGGTCTGGCATGGCGCAAATCGCAAAATTCGGATCGTTGGACTGCTCGGGCAGCGTTTTGAAGTCCTTCGTCTCGCCGTATGCAACGCCCATACCGCCGTTGAGGAACAGGGAGCAGGCGTTGGAGGTATTGATGCCAAAGCAGAAGGTATCGCTGGAGAAGTCCTTCCAGATCAGCCCCTCGTTATACCACTGCGCCATCATGGTCAGGTACTCCTTGAAACTTTCATCGCGATAGCCGCTGACCACCTCGCCGTCCACGACCTTGTAGGGATAGAATCCGCCCATTGGCTCATAGGTGCAGGCAACGCCGTATGCCTCTGCAATGAGTCCAAGGCCATTGGAATTCAGCCAGAGCGGAGAGGCAGCGCCCTTTTCCGATGCAAAGGCGGTCAGAACGGTATGAAGCTCCTCCGTGGTGGTAGGAACGTCCAGCCCAAGATCATCCAGCCAGTCCTGGCGGATCAAATAGCCGCTGCTGGTGACTGCGGTGGGATTCAGGGTCAGGGTTGCAAACATGGGCATATCGCCGCTGTCCGTATAGGCCTGACGCAGCCAGTCGGCATCGGAGCTGAGGCGGGCGTAGTAATCCGGCGCACAGGTTTCTACATAGTCGGAAAGATCAATCAAAATTCCGTCGTTAATTGCGGCCTGTGCAGAGGAGTAGTAGGAATTCACATTGTCAATCAGGTCTGCATAGTCGCCGCTGGCGATCATAAGGGAGAATTTCTCACTGACCACGTCAGAGGATACGGAGATGGCGTCCAGGGTAACGCCGGTGATTTCCGCCGCCTTCTTGATGACGGCGTTTTCACTGATGCTCTCCATATAGTTTGCAAGATTGGCGTTCATGGAGCCCCATGCCGTTAGAGTCGCACCGTCTGCAATGGGATAGCTGATGGCGGAAGCGCCAAGCTGGTCCGGCTCATTGGCTTCCTGAGCAGAAGCCGCTTCCAGGTCGGAGCCAGCCTCAGGGATGGCAGCTGCCGCTTCGGCAGGTGCATCTGGTGTGGGCACGCTTTCTGCGATGGCAGAGGCCGATGCGGCGGAAGCAGAAGCCGCTTCCGAATTGCCGCAGCCGGTAAACAGCACGGCAAGCATTGCAAGGGCAAGCATCATAGCAGCTGCTTGTTTCAGATTCCTTTTCATGTATGATTCCTCCTTCATTGATATGATCGGTACACGTGGTACAAATCGACTAAATCTGGGATGCGGCAGCCAATGCGGTCCGCATGCATTGGTGTACATTGCCAGGGGTGCTGCAATCTCCAATTACGGTAAACCACGGGGTGCAGCCGTAGAACTTCAGCGCTTCGTCCTGCAGGGGCATAACGCCGCCGGAAACCACAACGGAATCTGCGGGAATTGTGTGTGAAGCGCCGGCTGCATCGGTATATACAACACCGTCTGCAAGAATTTCCTTTGCAGCTGCCTGCGGAATCCAGGAAAAGTTCGGAAGAGCTTCCCATGCGGCCTGCATGGTGTCATAGTAGTGGACGATCTGGCAGTCTGTTGCAAGGGCGGACTGACGGGTTAAAACCGTTACGTTGTGTTCTTTCTCGGCAAGATGCATGCCTGTTTCCGCACCGGTGGAGGAGCCGCCAATGACAACCACATTTGTTCCAAGCGCGGATTCGTTTCCATAAACCGCAGGAGGCAGCAGAACCTGAGCGCCGATGTCTCTGGGAATATTCAGATCCTTGGGAACAGCGCCGGCTGCAAAGATCAGTGCATCAAACTGCTCGGCGGCAATCATATCCGGCGTTGCCGCAGTACAGAGCCGGATGTCGGTTCCCGATTTGTAGGTTTGTGCAATCAGATAGTTCTTAAAACGTGCCAGCGGCCACTTGAAGGATACGACGTCGGCGTGTTTCAGCTGACCGCCCAGGGCGTCGCTCTTCTCAAACAGCACCACCTGATGCCCGCGCTTTCGCAGCTCAATGGCAGCTTTCATGCCCGCGGGACCTCCGCCAATGACGGCAACCCGCTTGGTACGGGTAACAGGCTGGATCAGCTCATTGGCGCGATGTGCGATTCCAACATAGGGGTTTACAGAGCACATGCTGACGAATACTTCGTTGCGGCCTTCACATTCATGACATTTGTTGCAGAGCAGGCAGGGAACAATGTCCTCACCGCGGTTTTCATAGAGCTTTTTCCCGTATTCCGGGTCGCAGATAAACGCGCGCCCCATGGCAACCATATCGCATTTTCCGTCGCGGATGTAGGCTTCCAGCTCGTCGGGATCCTGAAAGCCGCCGATTGGCGCGGTGAGCACGTTTGCGCCGCTCTTTTTGACGGCCTCCGCATAGTCCAGGGTGAAATGCATATGGGGCTTGCAGTTATAACCGGTGGGATGGGCGGTCATGCCCTGATTGGTCCGGAGCTGAAAGATGTCAATAAGCCCCTGGGCCAGGTGCGCAAACGCAATGGTATCCTCCAGCGTGGTTCCGCCGTCCTCCTCTGCGGTCACCTGTGCTTCGATGATAAAGTCCTTCCCGCATAGCTCCTTGATCCGCTGGGAGAGTTCAAGCAGAAACCTTGCACGGTTTTCAACCGAGCCGCCGTATGCATCGGTCCGCCGGTTGCAAAGGGGAGAGAGAAACTGACCGGCAGATGAACCGCGGTAGCTGGAATGGAAGGTTACGGCATCAAAACCGCACTGCTTATACAGGAGACAGCGCTGCGCGCAGGCTTCAATTGTTTCACGAATCATCTCAATAGGCGCTTCCTGCAATGCACCCATGCCGGAGAAAGGAGGGGCGTCCTTCGTCTCTGGAGACTGATCCCGTTCAGCGGGACTCATCTTAGGCCGGTCCGAGGGACCATAGCCCCATGGAAGCATCGGAACCAATGCAATGGACAGCTTTGTGTTGTAGAAATGAACTGCATCTGCAAGCTGAGAAAAATAGTTATGAAGCGAGAGATCCGAAATGTCAAAGAAGGGCATTCGGGCCATATCCGGCGGAGAAAATTCTCCGGGTCTGGATTTTACCCGCTCGGTAAACGTTACCATGGCTGCGCCGTTTCTGGCCAGGCCGGCGTAATAGGAAATCAGCGCATTGGTGGGATAGGCCTCCGGCCCCTGAAGAAAGTGTGGCATGGCATTGGATGAGATCATTCTGTTCTTTAGGATTACATTCCCGATCTTGACCGGCGAGAGCAGGTGATAATATCTGTTGTTCATCAAACAACCTCCGTTTCACTAAGTGTTTCCCATGTTCGTGCGCGGACGGTTTGCGGGAGTCCGGCAGATGGGCGGTATAAAGCCAGTTTAATTTGAACGCGCAATTTCGTCCAATATAAATTTCAAGCCAGCTTATAACCTGCAGCATATAAACTGGGGAAATTATAGCGGCGTCGTTATGAGATGACCATTTATTTATATTAGACATTTTTCTATTTCAAAATTAAAATAAAAGCAATCAAAAAAGGAGGGAAACTGCCGCCATGAAACGACTAGCGATCCTGGGGACCGGTGCAATCGGAGGCATGCTGGGAGCATATCTGGCCAAGGCCGGTTATGATGTCACTATGATCTCCGCATTTCGTCCGGAAACGGCCAAACTGCTGAATCAAAATGGAATCAGCATCCAAGGACCAAAGGGGAATTTCCATGTGGAGGTATCTGCATGCTATCTTGGGGACCTAAATCCGTCAGATGCCTTTGACGTGATATTCTGTGCTCTGAAATCCAACGATCTTCCGACCGTGATACCCAAAATCAAGGCGTTTTTGCGGTCGGATGGGTGCCTGGTTACCCTGGGAAACGGCATCAATGAGGAACTCATTACCCCGGTGCTTGGAACGGAGCGTGTCATTGCCGGAATATCCTTTGCAGGGGGACAGCAGCAGGATGCCTGCCATTTCACCGATCACGATGGCAGCTTTGCCATTGGAGAGCTGGACGGCACCATCACCCCGAGAGCGCTGGAAATCTGCGATATTTTGAAGGCAGCGCGTCCTTCTGTCGTATCCCGGCAGATTCGGTCCCTGCAATGGAAAAAGCTTGGTACCGTTTCCGTACATGTACCCTGCTGTACGCTGGCCGGAGTGGGAATGCAGGAGGCGTTTACCCATCCGATCTTGATGAAGATATTTCCGCTGCTGGCAGAGGAGGTATTTGCGGTGGCTGCGGCGGACGGATGCCCACAGGAAACGGTGTTGGGCCGCACCCGCGAAATGTGGATGCGCGGTGATGGAACGCCAATGCCTACCATGCCGGCCACCCCAGAGAAAGCGGACGGACTTCCGCCTAAAATCGTAGATGCCTATACCCGAGATATCCAGCGGGGGGCAGCACTGGAAATCGACTACACCAACGGCGCAGTTGTCCGCATCGGAAAGCAGTACGGTGTGGCTGCGCCGGTCAACGAGGATCTGATTCATACGCTGCGGGAAATTGAAGCGGACAGAGCGACACCAGGCGACGCCCTGTGTATGGAATTTCTAAAACGACACCAACCAAGGGAGGAAGTATAACATGACTGATCCAATCCGCAATCCGATTATCAAGGGCTTTTACCCCGACCCGTCGATCTGCCGCGCAGGCGACGATTACTATATTGCAACCTCGAGCTTTTCCTTTTTTCCGGGCATTCCGATTTTCCACAGCAAGGACCTGGTTCACTGGGAGCAGATTGGGCATGTTTTTCAAGATCCGGAGGTGCTGCGGCTGGACGGCGATGTGCTTTCTAGCGGCCTGTTTGCACCGACGCTGCGCTACTGGAACGGTACGTTTTACTGCATCGTGCAGAATGCCAGCGAGGGAAGAGGCTGCTTTGAGGACTTTGCGCTGCTGGCAACCGCCAAGGATCCTGCGGGACCATGGCAGGCACAATGGATTCACGGAACAGGCGGAGATCCCTCCCTGTTCTTTGACGACGACGGAAAGCTGTATACCACCTTCAGCTACCTGACCGTTGGACGGCAGGATGTGGTGGATCACGGCATCTATCTTCGGGAACTGGATGCAATGACCTATGCGCCGGTGGGCGTTATGGGCTATCTCTGGGACGGCGCATTCAAGGGCAGCGCATATCCCGAGGCGTCGCATCTCTTTAAGCGCAATGGGTGGTATTATCTGATGATCGCAGAGGGCGGTACGGAGTATTACCATTCGGTGACGCTGGCACGCAGCAGAAAAATCGACGGAATTTATGAGCCATGCCCCCATAATCCGATTATGACCCATCGGCATTTGTCAAGGCTCCATCCGATCTGCAATGTGGGGCATGCGGACTATGTGGAAACCCCTGACGGGCAGTGCTACGTTGTGCTGCTTGGCTCCCGGCTCAACGGCGGCTATCACAAGAATCTTGGACGTGAGACGTACCTGGCACCGGTGATCTGGGAAAATGACTGGCCGATTATCAGCCCAGAAACCGGAAAAATCGAGTTAGAATATCCGGCGCCGGATATTCCGCAGACGGTATTCCCGGCGGTTCCTGCAAAGGACGATTTTAACCAGGATCATCTTGCGCTGCAATGGAATTTCATTGGCTCCCCGGTGACACCGTTTTATCGGCTTGCAGACAGCAACCTCTACCTCCGGACCATTGCGGCGCCGATTCATCCGGAAAAGCCGCCCTTTGGAGGCCCTCCGTTCGGTGAGGTCCCGCCGCTGGTGCCCAAGTGCATCAGCTTCGTGGGCAGGCGGCAGCAGGATTATTACTTTACGGTTACGGTCAAAATGCATTTCAGCCCCATAGACCGGGATTTTGCCGGAATGGTGGTGATGCAGGACAACTATAACCAGCTGCGCCTGGAGCTTGCAAAGGAGCAGGGGGCAACGCTGGTGCGTGCGGTTCGGAACAAGCAGTCCGAGGAGGGCTTCCCCATGGACACAACCTATGAGGAAACGGTTCTTGGCGCGGTGGAGATGGAGGATGGCGACGTCTATTTGCGGCTGAAGGCCGTTGGTCAGGACTTTACGTTTCTGGCAGGCAAGGACGAACAGAATATGGAGATTGTTGCGGAGCACGTGGACGCAAGCTTCTTGGGGCTGCAAACCTTTGTGGGGTCCTACATCGGCATGTTTGCAACCGGAGACGGCGCATATGTGCCCAATGAAGCGGCATTCGACTATTTCACCTATCTTCCGGAAGAATAAGCGGCGAGAGGAGCAGGAAACATGAAGAAAATCGGATTAAACATGGGCTGGAAGCGGCGCATCGACGATATTACCATGGAGATGTTTGCGGAGCCTGGCAGCGAGATTTCCGTCGATCTTCCCGATGATTTTACCATTGATCTGCACCGCAGCCCCGAGGTTCCGGTGGGGGCAAACAGCGGGTTTATTCCCGGTGGACAGGCGATTTACACCAAGAATTTCCCGGTGCCTGCGCATTGGGCGGGGAAGAAGGTTCTGCTGAATATGGACGGTGCCTATATGAATACGGAGGTCATGCTGAACAAGGAACAGCTGGCCCTTCACCCCTATGGCTTTACTCCGTTTCAGGTGGATCTTACGCCTGCAATGATGCCGGGCATGGAAAACCGGCTGCAAATTATCACACAGGTGCGGCTGCCCAGTGCGCGCTGGTATTCCGGCGGCGGCCTGTACCGGGAGGTCAGCCTGTTTGTAGGCGAGCCGTGCCGTATTGAGCCTTGGGATCTGCAATTCATCACAGAGTCGGCGGATCCCCGGCAGGCACAGGTTACAATCAACGCAGAAATTGCATGCGATCTGTCCGGCGAAACGCCTGCGGCAGTATCCGTTTCCATGCAGGACCCCAATGGAGCTGTTGCCGCTTCGGAGAAAAGAAAGGTGACGCTGCACAACGGTAAAAATCCGCTGTCCTTTTCGCTGAGCATTCAGAAGCCGCTGCTGTGGGATGAGATAACGCCCAATCTCTATGGGCTGACGGTGACGGTGGAGGCGGAAGGACAGGAAGCCGACTCCATAACCAAACAGGTGGGCATTCGCAGCATCACCATGAGCGGCAGAGATGGAATGCGGATCAACGGCAGAACAATCAAGCTTCGCGGCGGTTGCATCCACCATGACCAAACGCTGTTGGGTGCCTGTGCCTATCCGAGAGCCGAGGAGCGCAAGATACAATTGCTGCTGGACGCCGGCTTCAATGCGGTGCGGACTGCACACAATCCCCCCTCCGAAGCGCTGCTGGACGCCTGCGATAAACTGGGTATGCTGGTGCTGGACGAGAGCTTTGACTGCTGGAATCAGGGCAAGTTTGCGCAGGATTATCATCTGTATTTTGCGGACTGGTGGGAGCGGGACACCACCTACATGGTGCTCCGGGACCGGAATCATCCCTGTGTTTTCTGCTGGTCCATTGGCAATGAGATTACGGAATCCGACGGTACGTCCCATGCGGATTACTGGACAAAGGTACAGGTGGATTTGATCCATCGGCTGGACCCAAGCAGACCGGTTACTCTGGGCGGTATGTTTTTCCCAACACAGCCCGGAGAGGACGGGGAAAAGTGGGATAACCCGGATCTTGGAGATCGGCCAATGGGCCCGCCGCCCATCGCGCCCTTTGAGAAGAGCCAAAAGCTGGTGGAGGAGCAGATGCAGAGCGCCATGAATATGATGAATACCGTGGACGTACTCAGCATGAACTACAGCATGGAGCGCTATGCCTATATGAAGGAGCATTTCCCGGATAAGCCTGTGATTGGCAGCGAGACAAAGAGCCATTACGCATGGAAGAATTATCAGGCGGTGATGGAAAACGACAATGTGATCGGAGATTTTGTCTGGAGCGCCTATGACTATCTGGGGGAGGCAGGCTCCGGACGTGGGCTGCTGGACCCCAGCGAGCTGAAGGTCTGGCTTTGCGGAGACTATCCGTGGCTGTCGGGTGACAATGGCGACCTGGACATGGATGGCAGACGCCGTCCGCGGTCCTATTATCGCGGGGTGCTGTGGGGACTGGACAAGGGCATTTCTATGTTTGTGCGGCATCCGGACCATGCAGGAAAGCATCTCTATGGCATGGGCTGGCACTGGTCGGATGCGGCGAAAACATGGACGTTTGCGGATTCCTGCATTGGGAAAGCCGCAGAGGTGGAGGCCTATGCAGACTGCGATCTGGTGGAGTTTTATGTCAACGGAAGTAAGGTCGCGGAAGCTAAACCGGTGGAGCGGATTGCCCGCGCCATGATTCCCTATGCCCCCGGAGTGCTCACCTGCCGTGCATGGAAAAGCGGCAATATGGTGGCGGAGGATCGGATTGAGACAACCGGAGCCGCAACGCAGATCATCCTGTCCCCGGACAGAAGCGTAATCCATGCAGACGGAATGGATCTCTCCTTTGTCACGGCCTATGTGGCGGATGCAGAAGGCAGACCGGTGGTCACCAATGACTATGAGCTGTCGGCCACTGTAACCGGAGCCGGAAGGCTGGCAGGCTTTGGCTCCGGCAATCCCTGCACACCGGAGGACTATGGCACCGGAAAACGCTTTGTCTATCGCGGCTACGCGCTGCTTTGCCTTCGGGCACAGACAGAGCCGGGAACCATCCGTTTGGACGTTTCCTGTGACGGTTTGAAGCCTGCATCCCTGCAAATCACAACCGAACAGCAGCCCGTATAGCACGCAAAAGCGCCATGGCATGTAACTTTGCCATGGCGCTTTGCAATTGCTTGAAGGGTTAATGCACAATGGGACGCTTGGCCCAGTAGTCCTTCCAGTATTCCTGGCAGGGAACGGCGATTTTCGGAAACTCGGCTTCCAGAATTTCCACCATGTCCTTGGCGGCAACGGACAATACGCAGTCCTTCCGCTTCACGATTCCAATGGTGTACACCGGCGTGACCCCAAGAATCCGAACCGGATGGACATGCTTGACGTCGGTCATGTTGAGCACGTCATAGAGCATTGCGTCGGGAATCAGGCACATGAGCTTTTCCTGCTGCAATTTTTCACCGACGATGCGGTCGTCGTTTGTGATGTAGGAGATTTTGGGCGTCAGTCCTGCCTGATCGAAGATATGCGTAATGATCCTTCGGTCCGCGCCCAGGTTATTGCCGACCATCGGTTCATCCTTCAGCTCGGAAATATCCACATAATCCCGATCCCAAAGCCGATGGCGCTCAGAAACGCCCACATAGACCTCGTAATCCACCAGGGGATACCAGTCATAGTGCTCCAGGGAATCCGGCTTGCTGGTGATGGCAAAGTCCACCTCGTTTTCCTCCAGCATTTTCATTGCGGTTTTGTGGGAAAGCCAGATGTGGTTGAGACTGATGTGGGGATGGCTGTTCATAAAGTCGCGCATGCATTGATGCTGAGAGGCCGTAAAGGAGCAGGAGGCAAACTGGACGGTCTGATCCTCCTGGTGATAGAGGGACTGAATCTGCTTCTCGCCGCTGTCCAGAATGTCCAGCGCCTGCTCTACATATTTGAGATAGATCTTTCCGTATTCGCCCAGCCGGATTTTTCCGTGAGAGCGTTCAAAAAGCGGTACTCCAAGGGATGCCTCCAGCCTGCTCATGGAGTTTGAGAGGTTGGGCTGAGACACGTGCAGCGCCTCGGCTGCTTTTGTGATGTGCTGTAGCTGCGCAACGGTGCGGAAATAAAATAATTGGGAAAATTCAATCATGGTTCATTCACTCTCCAGAAGAATCGGGCACTATGTACGAATTTCAGACGCTTTTTTCTGCTATTATTATACAAGATATAAGTTTTACGTCAAGCCATAATTGCGGCGGTCCCGTAGGCAAGCACGGGTTCTCATTTACAGGACGAATATTCTGCCTAAGTTTTCATATTGGACTTATGCCGGGAAACAGGATAAACTGGACATATCGAAAACGAATTCCAACATCCAGACCAAGAAGGAGTGACGCAATTTGTCCAGACAATTTACCACAGAGGAGCTGGCAGACCGCTGGTTCGACAAACGAGATGTGCTCAATCTGGCGGGCAAGTATGTTACATCCATACTCTTGAAAAAGGAAGGCGAAATCTTTGATGCCTTCTGGGCGCAAGACGAGGATGTCTGCCTGTGCTTTCACGACGGCTATTATCGGGGACAGGCTGCTGTTTCGGGCTACTATCAGGCAGTAGGCCATAACACCGCAGTAAAGTCCGCATTTCTGAAAAAGATGTTTCCGGCACAGCTGGCGGATCTCTCCGATGCAGAGGTGTTTGGCGTAGGTCAGCTGCGCTCTTTGCCCATTACCACGCCGGTGATTGAGATCGCAGAGGATCGAAAGACCGCCAAGGGAATCTGGCATATTGAGGGCAGCAATAACGATATCAGCGTAAAAGGGCCGCTGTCCTATTGGTCCATTGGGTTCCTCTGCATCGACTTCATCCGGGAGGAAGAGGACTGGAAGCTCTGGCATGTGTTCTTTGCAGAGGACATCGCCTGCCCCATGGGACAAAACTGGGCAGAACCCAAGGAGCCGGAGGACAACCCTGATTTTGCAGCGCTGGCGGACTGTGTGCTGCCGCCGTATACGGGAACCGGAACGTTTTATGTTCCCTACCGGGCAGGCCGCCCCTTCACGCCGCCTCCGAGACTTCCGGAACCCTATGGCACCTTTGCGGAAACCTTCAGCTATGGCGTGTGAAAGGAGGAATCAAGATGGCTTTTCAGATGAAACAGTTCAGCGATGACGAGGCAATTCGCCGGGTGTGGGACGTTGAGGATATCAAGAACCTGATCGCCCGCTTCTTCTATTTGGAAGCGGCCAATGAGCGGCAGCAGGCCATGGAGCGCCTGTGGGTCGGCCAGCCGGAGAACAAAAAGACCGCATCCTTTGGCCGCAACTGGGGCTTTATTCAGGGAATGGACGCCATTGCGGAATACTATGTAAAGAATAACCGCTTTGGCGCAGATGGAACGCAGCTGATGCATCCCATTTCCACAAAGCTGCTGTGCCTGGCCGAGGACGGCAAGACGGCACAGGGCCTGTGGATGGGAATCGGCTATGAGACTGCTCCTACGGAAGCCGGAGAGATGAAGGGAATCTGGGTCAATGAGCGGATGGCCGTTGATTTCATCAAGGAAGCGGACGGCTGGAAGATCTGGCATCTTCTGATCGGCACAAACCTGGTGTTCCCTGCCGGTGAAAACTATAGCGACCAGCCCATTATTACGGAGACTCGCACCTATGGCGATGGCAACCCCGCATGGTACATGGTTGGAAAGGAGCATACCACCGCAGAGGTTGCGGTGTTTGACCAGATCCCGGATTATGCGGAGCGCGCCGTGTTCCATCCTACCATCAAAGCGGATGTTTATACCGCCCTTTATAACGATCAGATTACGTTCCCGCATCTGCCCGTGGACTATCGGACATTTACGGATGTGGTAAGCTATGATTATGACGGGTTTATTTCGGTCTGCAATACCGCACAGGGGAGGGTGATCTGATGAAACGGAATCTGACAACGGCTCAAAAAATTCACAGTGCGGTTGCGTGCCAGGAGGTAGAAAATCTGCACGCGCGTCACTGCTATATGCACTGCGCCGGACGCAACATTGAGGAGATCGACCAGTATTGGGTGCATGATAACCGGGTCTGCTGGGGTCATGCATTCGGCAAGTGGCTGAGCTGGACCGGCGTCAAATTCGGCTGGGGCGGAAGCCTTGAGCGAAAGGGCACGCTGGCGTTTTTGCAGCTGACGCAGGTATGGCCCCAGATTGGCGGCCTGGACCCCAGACCCCTTCAGGAGGCCGCCATGCACATGCTGGCAACAGACATTATTGAAATCGCAGAGGACGGAAAGTCCGCAAGGGCTTATTTCTATACCCCCGGCGTCATCTATTCCACCCTGAATATGGACAGAAAGCGCAGAGGCATGATTATGTGGGAGCGCTATGGCGTGGAGTACATGAACGTAGACAATCAGTGGAAGTTCTTTACCTTGCAGGTGTGCCCGGATGTGAGCGCGCCCATGGATGCAGGCAACCCCTGTATCACCAGCTACGATCAGCTGACCGGTAAGGTTCCGCCGCGTCCCCAGATGGATTTCTCCAAGGTGATTATGATCGACGGCGGCGGCGGACCGCAGAACCCGGTTCTCGATGAGCCGGAGCCGGTTCACAACAATTATTCTCTGACCCAGGTGGTACAGAATCCGCTGCCCTGGCCGGAGCCTTATCAGACCTTCGATTTTGGAACCTCTTATCGGTACCGCGTAAAGGATTATATCTAAGCAGCAGGGGGAGAAACAACATATGAACGAAATTGGAAAATACATTCTGGGCGATCAGACGCTGATCATCCGAAACTACTACGACGGAACCCTGCATATCACACTGGATGCACCCGGACTTGGACGCAAGGTGTTCGCCGGGGTAGCAAAGCAGGAGGACGGCAGCATTACGGCAAAGCTGAATCTGGGAAAGGAAAAAGTTCCGTCCAGGTTTCAGATTTCGGAGGACGGTATTCTCACCGGAACCATCGGAGAGAACGCAGTTTCCGGCAAGCGGGAGCCGATTACCGATGCCGATGACCGGGCAGACGCCATCGACAGAAAGGGAAAAGCGCTGGTCATGTATGCTACCATGACCGGAAACACCGCAAAAATCGCAAACTGCTTTGCGGAAATCTTTCGGTTCTATGGCTTTGAGACGGAGGTTCTGCGCATCACCTCTAAGACCGAGGTGAAAAAGGACTTCTCCGACTACGACATTGTGTGCCTTGGCTCCTCGATTGTGGCAGGCTATCCCTTGAAGATCATCACCAGCAAGTTTGCACTTGGCCCGGAGGCCAATACCCTTACGGCGGCAGATGGAGAGAAGCGGGAGGGGCCTGGCGGTCCTCCGCCGATGCCCGACGGTCCCGGCGGTATGCCGCCCATGGATATTCCGGCGGATTCGCCCAATGCCATTACCTATGCGGGCGCGGCGGAACCCCACAACCTCTACCATCCCCTGGGCATTGTGTTTACAACCTATGGCGGCGGCTTCTACGGATCGGATGAAGCAATGGCAACCCTGGAAACGCTGAAGCTCTATCTGGAGCTGCAATATGTCCGGGTGGTGGGCAAGTTTGCCTGCTGCGGCCATGAAACCGGTCCGGGCGGACTGGACGACGGCGTGCTGCCTCAGCTTATGGGACCGGGCGAAATCGAGCCGCCGGTTTATTACAAGGACGGAAACGGAAACTATCATGCTGGCTCCTACTTCTTCCATTCCCATATGAACTCCAAGCCCTGTGACCGTGACCTCATGAAGGCCAGGGCGCTGGCAGAGGATCTGGTTGAGAGCTACTTCCTTTCCTATGATGGCAAACGGAAAGAGGGACGCTCCATGTTCCTGTCCATCAGCTGAGCCGAATGGTCAGACAAAAATCTGGATTCAAATCATGTGCTTGATTTGAAATAATAAAGAAGGAGACGAATCATGAAAACATTCAAAAGTGTACTGGCAATGCTGCTTGCGATGTCTATGGTTCTGGTTTGCTTCGCAGGGTGCGGTTCCAATGGATCCGGGTCGGCGGCCTCTGGGGCGACCACTCAGAGCGCAGAATCAGCAGCCACCGGCGAGACGGCGGAACCGGAAGCGCCTGCGGAGTCGGCAGCACCGGCAGCCTCTGCTCCGGAAGCCTCGGCGGCGGAGGAAAACATCATCGACAGCATTGGCACGCAGAGCATGTCCTTTGAGGACGAGATCGAAGCGGCCGCGTCCGGCGAGTATGTGCAATATCTGATGGATTTTGACTATCCTGAGGAGACGGAGCTGCCTGTGACCGACGAGGACGTGACGTTCTCCTACTTCTTCTCCACGCAGCCCTTTATGATGGCCTATGGCGGCGAGGTGGATTATGACGCGCTGACCTTCTATCGGGAGTGGACCTCCCGCACCGGCGTGAAGCTGGATCTGATTCCGGTTTCACTGATGGAGGCTGACACCAAGTTCCAGCTAATGATTGCCTCCGGCGATTACGCAAATATGATTGAGGGCATTGAGGGCTACACTGGCGGTGCAGGGGCTGCCATCAACGACGAGGTGATCTACCCCATGGATGACCTGCTGGATGCGTATATGCCCAACTATGCCGCATGGCTGGAGGCAAAGCCCGATGCACGCAAGGAATGCTCAACCGTAGAGGACGGCACCCTTTATCGCTGCGGCTATATCCGTTACGGCGCAATGTCCCTGTCCTTCGGCGGCATCCTCAATCAGGATTGGCTGGACGAAACGGGGAAGGACGTTCCGGTGACCTATGAGGATATGGAGGATGTGCTCCTTGCCATGAAGGATCAGGGCCACAGCGGCGCACTGTGGATGACCTCTGCACTGGCCACCGTAGGCAATATGCTGAACTCCGGCTATGAGGTCAACCTGGAGGACGGCTGGCTGGTAAAGGATGGTCAAATTGAGTATTCCTTTGTCAGCGACAATATGAAGGATTATCTCACCATGCTCCACAATTGGTATGAGGCGGGGCTGATCTATCCCGAATTCATGACCATTGATCCCAGCTCGGATACCATCGAAAACGGTCTTGTCACCGGTCAGGTGGTGGGTGTTTATGCAGGCGCGTGGGATGCGGCAGAAACCCTGGAAAAGGACGGCGGCATCCACCTGACGCCCTTTGCGGCACTCCGGCAGGAGGCCGGACAGCAGCTCCATGTTGCAGGAAAAATCCAGTATTGCCAGGGCGGCTGCGCCATTGCCACTTCCGTGGATCAGGACCTTCTGCCTGTGGCGGCAAAGATGCTGGATTATCTGTATTCCAAGGATGGCGTAATTCTCTCCAACTATGGCGTCGAGGGAGAAGCGCTTGCCTATGATGACAATGGCAATCCCTATCTGACCGATCTTGTGGTAAACAATCCCTCCCTTGCCATGAGTGCAATTGGCCTTGTGCTTTATACCAAGTTTGGCGGCGCAGGCATCAACTTTGCACCCCGGGAGTACACCGGCTATGACGAGCCGTTCTGGGAGGCCTGCAAGGTCTGGTGCGAGGACATTGACGCGGATTATATGCTTCCGTTTGCAAGCATTTTCACGGCGGACGAAAATCTCGAATGCACCAACATTATGTCCGACATCGAGACAACCGTGGAGGAAGCAAACCTTGCATTTGTAACGGGAAACCGCGATCTGGCCGATTGGGATTCCTATGTGCAGTCTGTCTATGCCATGGGCTTGCAGAACGCAATTGACATCTATCAGACCGCTTATGATCGTTATGCCGCATAAGACCCCTTGAGCGGAGCATCAGAAGCATAACATAAGAAGGGGGCGCATTGCAGCGGTAATCTGTAATGCGCCCTCGGTGTATCCGGGGGCGCTTTTGCCTTCCGGAACTGCGAATTCTTGAATGTTGAAAGGAAGAAACCATATGAAATCCTATCCAATTCTGACCTCGCCCTATCAGCTGGGGCCGCTTTTGCTGAAAAACCGGATTGTATCCCCGCCCACATCCCTTGCGGAGGTCGGGCCGGGCAATACATTTTCCAAGGATAATATCGCCTATTACGAGATGCGGGCAAAGGGCGGCGCGGCCATTGTCAATGCCGGAGAATGCATTGTTCATCCCAACGGCGTAGATCATCCATCCCAGATCGTTCTGAATAACCCGGCGCCGATTCCCTCCATGTATGACCTGACCGAGGCAATTCATAAGTATGGAGCCTATGCCTCCATTGAGCTGGGGCACGGCGGAAAGCGCTGCAATCGTGCGTTTTTGCCCAACCATCAGCTGCCCATCGGTCCCTGTGATATCTTTGATGAGCATGGCGAAAAGGTCTGTCAGGGCATGACGAAGGAGATGATGGAGGAGGTACTGGACGGCTATCGGACCAGCGCGGCGAATTGTGCAATGGCCGGGTTTGATCTGCTGACAGTACATGCCGGTCACGGCTGGCTGCTGGCCCAGTTTTTAAGCCCCCTTTCCAATCACCGGGAGGACGAATACGGCGGAAGCCGGGAAAACCGGTGCCGGTATGTCATTGAGGTGTTGAAGGCGGTACGGGCCGCGGCGCCCAAGTGCGTGATAGAGCTTCGCATTTCCGGCAGTGAGCTGACAAAGGGCGGCTACGATCTGCAGGAGGGCATTGCTCTGTGCCGGCTTCTGGAGCCATATGTGGACGTTTTTCAGGTGTCGGTGGGGGTCATGGAGGATTTGTTTACCTGGATCATCATGCATCCCAGTATGTTTGTGCCCGACGGCTGCAATGTCTATCTGGCGGAGGCCATCAAGAAAGCGGTGAAAAAGCCCGTTTCCTGTGTTGGCGCGCTGGGAGATGCGGATCAGCTGGAGGAAATCCTTGCCTCCGGAAAGGCGGATCTGGTCTGCCTGGCGCGCTCGCTGGTGGCGGATCCGGAGCTGCCCAATAAGGTGGCGGAAGGACGAATTTCGGAAATCCGTCCCTGCCTTCGCTGCTTCTCCTGCCATGGACAGATGCTCAAAACAAGAAATATCCGGTGTACGGTCAATCCCCAGATCGGCAGGGAATATGACAGTCTGCGGGAGATCCCGGCACGTCACCGGCATAAGATTGCCGTCGTCGGCGGTGGCCCCGGGGGAATGCAGGCTGCAATCACAGCGGCAGAACGTGGCCATGAGGTTACTCTCTATGAAAAGGAAAACCATCTGGGAGGCGCGCTGAAATTTGCACAGCATGAGTCGTTCAAGCGCAAGCTGTATCAGTTTGAGCAGTGGCAGGAAAATGAACTCAAGCGCCTGAATGTAAAGGTAGTCCTGGGCTTTGAAGTGACCCGGGCGTTCCTGGATCTGCTGGAGGTGGACACCGTGATCTGCGCGGTGGGGGCGGTTCCGGTGCATCCGGCGCAGTTTGGAATTCCCGGAAGCAATTATATCCTGGCAACGGATCTCTTTGAGGAGGGCGTAACGCTGGGACAGAAAATCGTAATCATGGGCGGCGGCCTGGTGGGCTGTGAAACGGGCCTGCACCTGGTGGAGGCGGGAAAGGACGTTACCATCCTTGAAATGGCGCCGGAGATTGCCATGGAGACGACACCGGCGCATCGGCGTGCCACGAAAGTGCGCATGGGGCTAAGTCCGGATCAGGCAGGCGGAGATCAATTTAAGCCTGGGATTAAGGTTCCAACGCTGGCGGTTTCCACAAAATGCAAAGAGATCACGGCGGACGGCGTGCTTGCGGTTACGCCGGATGGGGAAACAAAGCTGTTTGCGGCGGATACCGTCATCAGCGCCCTTGGCCTCCGCGCCCGGACAGCGCTGGCAGCGGAGCTGCGCCAATGCCGTGCCCGATTTGTGGCAATTGGCGACTGCGTTCGGCCGCAGCAGGTGGGACAGGCGGTACGGGGCGCATATGACGCCGTGATGGCGCTGGACTAAGCAGACAGGGAAAATCAGCCGGATCTCATTGGAACACGGGACGGTGAACCATGGGAGACGGCTGATTTGCTGCAATTTGGACAAAGAAATGCAGCAGGATACCGAAACGTATCCTGCTGCAAGCGCATTTATTCTACCCGGTAAGAGGACGGGCTGTAGTAGGTGCGCTGAGGAGCGATCTCCGTAGCTTCGCCGGTAATCATGACCTCGGTTTTCAGGCGAATGTCCAGACAGGAGCTTCCAATCATCAGATGAACATTGCCTGGCTCTACCACCCAGGTTCGCTTCCGTCCAACAAAGGCCGTCTGATCTGCGTGGAAGCAGAAGGTGACATGTGCAGTCTCACCAGGGGCCAGAGAGACGCGCTGGAAGCCTGCCAGCTCCACCACCGGGCGAACCAGAGAGGCAAGATCATCGTGGAAATAGAGCTGCACTACCTCGTCCCCGGCCATGCTGCCGGTATTGGTTACGTCAAACGTGAGATTGACCGCTCCATGGACGTCCAGCTCCCCGCTGCTGAGGTGCAGACCGGAATAAGTGAATTCCGTATAGCTCAGGCCGTGGCCGAAATAGTAAAGAGGCTGGAATTTGTCGTCCGGCTTGCCGCCGGGCGCTTCGGGCGGTACATCCTTTGGATCTTCCGGAGCCGGAACTGCGCCTGGACCACCTCTGCCGAAGGGGGCTTTTGGAAGGCTTGTCTTGGGATGGATGTGTCCGCAGCCCCGGAGCTGACCGAGATACAGGGGATTCTGTTGTGGTCCGGCAAGGCAGGTAAGGGGAAGCTTTCCGGAAGGGGAGACGCGGCCAAAGAGAACATTTGCAATGGAATCCGCGCTCCATGTGCCGCCATACCAGCATTCGAGAATTGCATCCACAGCGGCGTCCGTTTTGGCATCCGCCATGGGACGGACATCCTGATGAACCAGAATGGTGGGCTTGTGAAGGGCTGCAATCTCCTGGGCCAGCTGTGCCTGGATTCCCACCAGACCGATTTCGGGATATTCAATGCCCTCACCGGAGGTACAGCCGTCTACCTGACCGCCGCGTCCGCCAAGGGCAAGGATCACCACGTCAGCCTGGGCAGCCGCGGCCAATGCCTCGGAAAAGCCGGAACGATCCTCGCCGGTGACGGCGCAGCCCTGAGCGTAAACGGCATCCGGCGCAAACTTCCGAACGGCGTCCAGCAGCGTGCAGGCCTCCGGATAGCGCCAAGCGATTTCGTCCTCAATGTCTCCAATGGCAAAGACATTTTCCTTCTGATTCTCCTTCGCAGCATGGACAGCACCGCCCATGCCCTCCATGCCGATGAACATCTTGGCGAGGTTTGCCTTCATTTCCAGCATGGCGGTGTAGGAGTAGCTGCCATAGAAGCAGCGCTTTTGATTGCCGTTGGGACCAATGACTGCAATCCGTTTAGAGGAATCCAGCGGAAGCACGCCGTTGTTCTTGGTCATGACAATGGACTCCTGGGCCAGCTTTTTGCAGACTTCTGCATTTTTCGGATCGGAGCGGATGGACGCAATGGCATCATAGTCGGGGTAGGGCTGCTCAAACAGCCCCATGCGGAATTTCAGCAGCAGCACATTGCGAACCGCGTCATCCACACGAGCCATGGGAACCCTGCCATCGAGAATCATCTGCTTGAAGCCCTCTCCAAATCCGGCCGGGTCCGGAAGCTCTACGTCAAGACCGGCCATTAACGCCTGCGCACCGGCGTCGGCAAAGCTCTCTACGGTATCATAGTTCTCAAGGGCACGGTTGACGGAGCAATAGTCTGCGACCACCAGTCCTTTGAAGCCAAGCTGCTCCCGCAGCAGCTCAGTGAGGACATAATGAGAGGTGATAATCGGCTCCTGGTCAATCACGCCGTAGCTGTTCATTACGGTGCTCAGACCGGCCTCCACGCCCGCAGCCCAAGGCTTCAGATGAACCTCCTGAAGCTCACGATCCGGAATGCGCTGGTTGCCGATGTTCAGGCCGTCCTCTGCCATTCCGTACCCGAGAAAATGCTTGCCCGTGGTGCCGATGTGTTTGGACAGATCGCCATGGCCCTGTGCGCCGCGGATAAATGCAGTTGCCATTTTGGAAACCAGCGTGGGGTCCTCGCCGTAGGTTTCCCCCAGCCGTCCCCAGCGCTGGTCACGGCCAACCTCCATAACCGGACCGAAGCCGTGGTTATACCCCTCTGCACGGTTCTGTCTGCCGAGAATATCGGCAAAGGCCTCTACGGTGTCCGGGTCAAAGGTTGCGCCCATGCCGATGGCCACCGGGGAGACAACGGCGTCGGTGTAAAAGGAACCGGAGGTGACCTCCATGTGGAACAGGGCAGGAATTCCAAGCCGCGTTCCCTCTACCATATAGCGCTGAATTTTCTCTATGCTGCGTGCCCTTGCCTCGGCGTTTTCTTCGCCCAGCAGGAAGGAACCGTTGATGTGTCCGCAGCCGTTGGGAATCTCCTTCTGGATATCGTGGAATTCACCGGCCATCACGCCGTTGCCCACCAGCTGGGCCAGCTTTTCGTCCAGCGTCATCTGGGCCAGAAGCAGTTCGGTTCGTTCCTCGGGGGAACGGGCGGCATCCATATAACGGCGGTCAAGCTGAGACTGTTCCATAGGTAAACACTCCTTCTTCTAGTTTGCTTCTATCATACTCTGTTTTGAAGAAAAGGTCTAATATAGTTTTTTGCTGCCATTATAACATGGATCAATGGAGAACCGCAGCGGCGAGCGTTTCAGAATCGGCGGAGACATATGCCGGAAAAGTTATAATCAGCAAAGAGATCCATATTAGACTTTTGTGGAGAAAACCCTTACAATAAAAGACAAGTCCTCAGCAAACGGCTGCAAAACTCAGAATCAACCAGAAAAGGATGGTATATCATGTCACATCGCTATCATATGCTGATTTCCCCGCTGGTCCTGCCCAATGGCGTGGTCTTGAAGGACCGCATGGTTCAGCCCAAATGTGCGCCGGATCAGACACAGGGGCCGGAGGATTGGCCTACGGAGCAGACGCGGTTTTTCTATTCCGATCAGGCGCGCCGGGGCAATGCGCTGATCCTCATGCACTGCCGCAATACGCCGGAGGTCCGCAATATGCCGGATACCCATGATTTTGCGCATTCCTATACCTTTGACACGAATAATCCGGCGGTACAGAACTACATCTGCCAGACGGTGGAGGATGTGCATGCCTATGGCTCCAAAATCATCGGCGTGCTCGACCTTGCATTGCCCAGAGGAAAGTCCCTGGGGGGAGGCGGACCAAAGTTCATGCAGCAGTCCGAGGGGTTTTTCCCGCTGCCTCCCTCAGAGCCTGCCACGGTGGAAGAATTAAAGGCAGCGATCGAAGTGGCTGTGAAGGATGCGCTCCGGCTGAAAAGCTGGAATTTCGATGGCATTGCCATCAGCATCGGCGGCCTGGACGCAAGAACGGATTTTCGCACCGATGCATACGGTGGAAGTGCCGAGAACCGCGGGCGCTTTTATCTGGAGTGCTGTGCAGCCATTAAGCGGGCCTGCGGAAGCCGGTTTATCATCCATGGAATGATGATGGGGGCGCCGGCCCCAGAGGATAAAAGGCCCGAGGATCTGGAACAGGGGTATACCCTCGAGGATATTGCAGCGGTGCTGATTGCGGCAGAGGGAAAAATCGACCTGATGACCATTCGGGAAGCCAGCATGGTAGAATCCCATCCCACCGGCTTTACCATGAAAAAGCATGGACACCGCAGCATTGGCATGTGCAGATACTTAAAGCGCGCAGGGGTAAAAATCCCGCTGGCCGTTTCCGGAGGATTTCAGGATCCCGATGAGATGGAGGCGCTGCTGGAGGACGGCAGCTGCGACCTGATTAGCATTGGCCGCGGCCTGTTTACGGATCCCGATTATTATACAAAGGTTATAGAAGAGCGTGGAGAGGAGATTCGCCCCTGCGTCAAATGCAACCGCTGCCATGGAAAGAAGCGCGCACCGTGGACTTCCCTTTGTACCGTAAACCCCTCTTTTGGCAGTGAGATCAAGGATCGCTACCTCTGCCAGCCGGTGGGAGCGCACAAAAAGGTGGCTGTCATCGGCGGCGGACCGGCGGGCCTGCAGGCTGCGATCACTGCGGCGGAGCGGGGCCATACGGTGACGCTGTATGAAAAGAGCGAAAGCCTTGGGGGCCAGCTGCGGCATGGGAAATATTTCTCCTTTAAATGGCCTTTTGCGGAGCTTTTGGACTGGTTGATTGCGGAGTGCCAGCGGAAGGGCGTAACGATTCTGCGGAATCATGAACCGACGCCAGAGGAGATTACAGCTTCGGGCTATGACGCGGTGATTGCGGCGGCTGGATCCGTGGCAAAGCTTCCGGACATTCCGGGGATGCATTACGCAGATGGCTCTCCGGCTCTAAAAACCTGTCATGACGTGATCGGCCATGAAAAGGAGTTTCCGAAAAGGCTTATCATGGTTGGATGCTCTGAGACAGGTATTGAGACGGCCTGCTATTTGGCGCAAAACGGCCATGAGATCACCTGCCTGACCCGGCAGAAGGTGCTGGCCAAAGATGCGTCGCCGCTGCACAGCATTACCATTGCATGGAATCGCCCCAACCATCCCCAGACTGGCGAGCCGTATCTGGCGCCCTACTGGGAGCGCTTTGAGGATGTGCTGACCGGAATCACCGAAGTAACCACAACCGCGGTAACGCCTACCAGCGTTACCTACCTGGATAAGGATGGCACAGAGCACACGCTGACTGCGGATCAGGTGATTGTATGCGGCGGTGTGGCGCCGAACACATCGGCGGCACTCCAATATGCGGCCTGTGCGCCGATGTTCCGCATGATTGGCGATGTGGACGGAAATACGGATATGGCCCATGCATTCCGCAGTGCCTGGATTGCGGCATCTCAGATTTAAGACGGAAAAGGAATCCCAATTACAAATGCCCGGACTGTAAGCAAAGCAGTCCGGGCATAGTTGTATTTTGACTTAGGGCAACACCGCACAAATGCCTCTTCGGCTTACGTCGTCGCAAGCTTCGCATCCCTCGTTTTGCTCTTTTGGGGCAAAAGCTCAGTC
>CAVEIY010000001.1:0-71503 GCA_963615825.1 Flexilinea sp. | reverse complement strand
TCTTTGCGTTCTTCACTTCCGTCTTGTGGCCGGTTGCCGGAATTTTCTCGCCAGCTTTCACGGTCTTGCCGCAAGTCTCGCAGATCTCGTCGCCGCTGTAGCCGTCCTCGGTGCAGGTGGCTTTCTTTGCGTTCTTCACTTCCGTCTTGTGGCCGGTTGCCGGAATTTTCTCGCCAGCTTTCACGGTCTTGCCGCAAGTCTCGCAGATCTCGTCGCCGCTGTAGCCGTCCTCGGTGCAGGTGGCTTTCTTTGCGTTCTTCACTTCCGTCTTGTGGCCGGTTGCCGGAATTTTCTCGCCAGCCTTCACGGTTTCGCCGCAAACCTTGCAGATCTCGTCGCCGCTGTAGCCGTCCTCGGTGCAAGTAGCTTCCTTTGCGTTCCTCAGCTCAGTGTCATGCTTATGGGCAGTTCCAGTCATTGTAAAGGTGCTGAAATGAGTGACCTCAAGCACTGCAACGCGCTGTCCAGACGACAGCGTATCAATGGTGAAAGGCTTCGCTCCGTTCAGCGTATAGTATTCCTTGGTTCCGTCCTCCGAAATATGGACAATTTCCTGGGGCTCTATGCCATCGGGGATCGGGAGCTTTACGGTAATCGAGTTGCCGTTGAGCATATCATTGCTGATTTCCACGGGGATTCCGCTTGCAGTAGACCAATCCACCACCACTGCAACCGGCTTCACTTCAAAGGAAACCGTCTTTGCTTCCAGATCTGCTGCAGTTACCGTAATCTCTGCACGCAGTGTTATTTCTGGTGTCTCTTTAAGACCAGACTTTTCCAAAACTTTATTGGCATCTACAGCGCCGCCAATACCGGTGACCTGTGCGTCTGCCACATCGGCAGCACTGATGCCCTCCACACCGGACTTTACGGTAACCTTCGGCGTAGTCTCGGAAACTATAAAGTCATACTCCTGGTCAATTACGAACGCCGCGTCCAAATAAACGTTCCTTGCCGGCATCTCAAAGGTATAGGCTCCACTGTCATCCTTTAAAATGTCGCCATGCTTTTCCTCTCCACTGACTTCATAACTGTAAGTCAGATAATCCAGCCGATATCCGGGGTTCGCTTCTACGGTAACCGTAACCGTTTCTCCGGCCTTTACAACGTCATTTTCTACCGAAACCGTGCCGTTCCGCAAATCTCCGCCGATTTCAATGGTGAAGCAGCCATCGTCCCGAACCGGTTTAAATTCAGCTGTAATGGTAGCGTCATGTTCCTGCATTGTATAATCGCCGGAATACATGGTCTGATTGACAGCTTCCGGAATGGCCATTTCGTCTACGGTCAGGTCTTTCAGAACATAGCCGTCATCGGCGTACACACAATACCATACGTTGGTGTCTTTTTTCGCAGACACTTCGTAGCTTGTGGTTCTCCCGCCATTTTTGTAAGCAAAGCTTCCGTTTTCTGTAATCTCGCCGCTCAGGCGATAGCGGGTTACTGCGATATCGCCATCCTTGCAGTGGATTTCCGCAGCTTCCAGGAAATCATTCTCATCGGAAATAGAGATTGCGCTCCACTGCTCCTTGGTACCATCGTAATATACATCCGTCAGGCTGGTGCAACCAGAAAATGCACCCCACTCAACGGTTGTTACGCCCTCGGGAATCGTTACGCTGGTCAGACTGCTGCAACCAGAAAATGCATAGTAATCAATGGTCGTTACGCCATCCGGAATCACTACACTGGTCAGTCTGCTGCAGTCAGCAAATGCAGAGTATCCAATGGTCGTTACACCCTTGGGAATCGTTACGCCGGTCAGGCTGCTGCAACCATTAAATGCAGAGTCTCCAATGGCCGTTACACCCTCAGGAATGGTTACGTTGGTCAGGCTGCTGCAATTATAAAACACACCCTGCTCAATGGTTGTTACGCCATCCGGAATCGTTACGCTGGTCAGACTGTGGCAACCATAAAATGCAGAGTTTTTAATGGTCGTTACCCCTTCAGGAATGGCTACGCTGGTCAAACTGCTGCAATTATAAAATACTCTCATTTTAATGGATGTTACACCATCCGGAATCACTACACTGGTCAGGTTGGTGCAATTTTCAAATGCAGAGTTTTCAATGGTCGTTACACTGTCCGGAATCGTTACGCTGGTCAGACTGCTGCAACCAGAAAATGTAGAATCGCCAATGGTCGTTACACCCTCGGGAATCGTTACGCTGGTCAGGCTGCTGCAGTCACAAAACGCATATTCTCCAATGGTTGTTACGCCCTCCGGAATGGTTATGCCGGTCAGGCTGCTGCAGCCACGAAACGCATCTACTCCGATGGACGTTACACTCTCTGGAATCGTTACGCTGGTCAGGCTGCTGCAGCCAGAAAACGCATTTCCTTCGATGGACGTTACACCCTCAGGAATCGTTAGGCTGGTCAGGCTGCTGCAGCCATAAAATACACCCCACGCAATGGTTGTTACGCCCTCTGGAATCGTTACGCTGGTCAGGCTGCTGCAGCCAGAAAACGCATCATCTTCGATGGTCGTTACGCTCTCAGGAATCGTTACGCTGGTCAGGCTGCTGCATTCGTCAAATACACCGTATTCCAGACTAGTTACACTCTCAGGAATCGCTACGCTGGTCAGGCTGCTGCAATAAGAAAATGCATAGCTTTCAATGGACGTTACACTGTCCGGAATGGCTACGCTGGTCAGATTGCTGCAACGAGAAAATGCAAAGCGTCCAATTGTCGTTACACTGTCCGGAATGGTTACACTGGTCAGGTTGGTGCAACGAGCAAATGCATAGTCTCCAATGGACGTTACGCCTGCTTCTACCACGACTTTTTTGATTTGGTCGGCTTTTCTGCTCCACGGAGCAGACTCATTCGCAGAGTAGTTCTCCATACTTCCGGTTCCGGAGATCGTCAGCGTTCCCTCATTCAGCTTCCACGTCAGAGTATCACCGCATTTCCCCTCGTCCGGCTGGAGTTTGAATCTTACCGTAATCGTTGCATCATGATCCTGCATAGTATAATTGCCCGTATACTGTGATTCATTCACAGCGGACTGGATGCTCTCATTGTCAACGGTCAGCTCTTCCAGAACATAGCCGTCATTGGCGTACACGCAATACGACACATTGGCGCCTTCTTTTGCATACGCTTCATAAGTCTGGCTATGCTCATCTGTTTCGAAAACGTAGAAATAGCCGTTTTCTGAAATCTGTCCGCTCAGCTTATGGAGCGTTGCTGTTACATCGCCATCCGTGCAGTGGATTGCTGCATCTTTTAGGTTTTCATTTCCATCCGAAATGGAAATTTCTTTCCACTGCTTCTTGGTACCGGCATAATTTACATTCGTCAGGCTGCTGCAGCCATTAAATGCAGAATCTTCAATGGTCGTTACACTGTCCGGAATGGTTACGCTGGTCAGCATGCTGCAACCAGAAAATGCATAGCGTTCAATAGATGTTACACTCTCGGGAATGGTTACGCTGGTCAGGCTGCTGCAGCCATAAAACGCATATTCGCCAATGGTCGTTACACCCTTGGGAATTGTTATGCTGGTCAGGCTGCTGCAATAAGAAAACGCATATTCGCCAATGGTCGTTACTCCATCGGGAATGACTATGCTGGTCAGGCTACTGCAGTTTTCAAACGCTCCGGTTTCAATGGACGTTACACTATCCGGAATCGTTACGTTGGTCAGGCTGCTGCAGCCACCAAATGCATAGTCTCCAATGGACGTTACACTATCCGGAATCGTTACGTTGGTCAGGCTGCTGCAGCCATCAAATGCCTGGTCATCAATAGAGGTTACGCTGTCCGGGATCTGATATTCGGTCTGATCAGCTCCAGCGAAATAACCGCATAGTGTTGTCTTCTCTTTATTGAACAGCACTCCCCCTTCTGCGGAATAGCATGTATTCCCCTCCGCAACAGTAAAGGATTGTAAATTGCAACTGGAAAATACACTATTCCCAATGTATGTCACACTAGCCGGAATGGTTACGCTGCTCAGGTTGCTGCACCGAATAAATGCATAGCTTCCAATGGTCGTTACACTGTCCGGAATGTTTACACTGGTCAGACTGCTGCAGCCACCAAATGTCCCGCTTTCAATGGTTGTTACACTATCTGGAATGGTTGCGCTGGTTAGACTGCTGCAGTCAGAAAATGCATAGCGTCCAATGGACGTTACGCCATCGGGAATTGTTACACTGGTCAGACTGCTGCAATCCTCAAATGCAAGGTCTCCAATGGTTGTTACACCATCTTCTATCACAACGCTCTGAATTGTGTCAGCGCTGCTATACCATGGTGCAGATTCCCAAGAGTAATCCTCCATTTTGCCGCTTCCGGAGATCGTCAGTGTCCCCTCGTCATCCAGCGTCCACGTCAGATTCTCTCCGCAGGTGCCGCTGGTTACGTCATCCGCCGCACTGACCGGAACCACGGCAAACACCAGCATGGCCTGCAGCACTGCCAGAAGCAGTGCCAGTCCTCGTCTAAGCTTCTTCTTTACTTGATTCATGTTTGTGCCTCCTTATATCACTTGATTTGGTTTTAATTGTTCGCGGCACCCCCTCTCAAGTTTCCCGGAATCTGATCCAGTATTTCCTGGTACTCCGCCGGAAGCGTCAGTTGTGGTATATGCTGCACGTGCCATGCCAGTGCGGAGGACCCTTCCATCACAGCGTTCATCTGATCCGGAATGGTCAGCAGCTTCTGTGCGCAGACCGCCGCACTGCTTTGATCGCCAACTGCGATATAGCGTTCCATGGCGCCGTATAGCTTATCAAAATAGTCCAGGTACTCGTCCAACGAGTATGGGGCTGTTGCAATCGCCCGCTCCTTATACTGCATCATCGCCGTAATATTGCCTGTTGCATAGGCCGCATTGGTCCTTGCGCTCCATGCAATGGTAGAATAGCGGTTGAGCTTCAAAACCTTCTGGGCTGTCTCATCCAGCACCTCGGCATCGTCCAGCTCCGAAAGCTGCCGCTCCAATGCCGCTCCATGGAACGGTGTCAGCTCCAGGCACTGCTGGGTTTTTCCCAGGTAGTAGAGTGTATCCCCGGTTACCAGCCACAGGCACACGGCCAGCAGGGTCACAAATCCGCCAAGCATTGCCGGTATGCCGCGCTGGAGCGTCGCCGTTTTTCCGCACTCCAGGTTCAGGCACGCCAGCAGCACCATCCAAATCGACAAATATTGCAGGTCAAAGTCCAGCATGCAATGGCCTGCAATCACCAGCAGGATCAGTCTCCGCTGAACCCCAGCGCCGCGTTTGAAAAACGCCAGTAGGATTGCGGCACAAAGCGCTACGGTTGGAATCCAGCCAATGTCCAGAAGCAGCTGAAGCAGTTCATTGTGAACATAGGCCACCGAATAAACGCCGGTCTGGATGCTCCCCTGTACCGCCTTATAGCCCATGTAGCCCAGGCCAAAGGGATGCCGCAAAATCACCGGCAATGCATCCACATCATAGAGCACCCGGGACAGGAACGATGTATCCGATGCGCTGGCAGTGAGATATCTCGCTGCGGAAAATCCGCCCAGCAGCTTGGCGCCCACCAGGGATGCCGCAACGCACAGGACAAAGCCGCAAGCAGTAACCAGCCGGAACTTCCAGTCCTTTCGGCACACAAGGCCCACCAAAATGACCAGCGCCATAAACGCAAAATTCGTCCGGCTGCCGCTGAGGAATATGCCCAGAATCAGCACAAGGTCTATGACATAATCTACTTTTTTCCGCTGCGATTTTGTATACTGAAGGATCAGGCCCATCAGCAAAAACAGCGCAAATGTATTGGGATATTCAAAAAATCCCGCCAGTCGGCCCTTGGGCGCAATGGTATCGGAAAGTGCCGAGATGTATTGAAGCGGAAAGCTTGTTACTACCATAATCATCCCGGCCAGCGGCAAAACCGCAAGAATTTTCTCCCGCTTTTCCGGTGCCTGCTGCATTAGGGCAAGGCCATATAGTCCCAGGGAGGAAAACTTCGCCGCACCAATCCAGGCTGCGCCCTTGTTCTTTGCCCAGAACAGTGTCGCCCAATATCCCAGCACCACAAGGCCCAGCGCCGCAGAGGATACGCTCAGCTTAAAACGCAGCGTGCGGCTTTCCTGATATTTCTTTCCCAAAATCCAAATAGACGCTCCACCCAGCACCACAGAGGAGGCGCTGAAAAAACCGCCTGTGGAAAAGGGCATGACGAACAAAAGCCATCGCATTCTCCGGACCTCCGGGTCATCCCTTTCCCGATGTACGAGTATCCCACCGAAAATGGCTGCCGCCAGAAAAACACCACCGCGCACCAGCCAAAGCATCTGAGCTGTAGACATTCTCTCCTCCATTATCCCTGTAATCCCGCTATGGGTGATCTCTCCCAGGGTTCCTTTCTCTATAATCCCTCTAACTTAAATATTATATCAAAACAATTTCCCACATTCAACCATACCGTCCAAACGATCTGTTTTCTTACAGAAAAACCTATTTTTCTTGATTCTGGTCAACTGGATATGATATGATTACTCCCGCAAAGGAGGGAATAATATGGACGCACGATTTTGGATTGACACGCTATCGACCCTTTTACAGGTCGTCGCCGCATTCTACATGACATATCGCTACACGCAGGCCACGCATCGCTGGCTTCGGACCGCAATTTCCTCCGCCATCATGCTGGGCGTATACACCCTAACAACTGGCATGCTGCTCGTTCGTCCCATTTTTACCTGTATCGCGCAATTGCTTCTTACGCTCATCGGAACGAGAATCCCCAAAATCAACGCCGCTATTTATTCCGTATTAAGCATCTTTATGATGTTTATCGCCGAGTTTCCAATGGACATGGCCACATTCCTTGCGTATCCGGATTTTGTGTCCATGCAGCAGCTGCCGCTGTCGTTTATTGTAGTATTCCGGCTCATTGGAACACCCTATTTCGTTTTTTGCTATTATATAGACTGGCTGATTTGCGATAAGCTGTTTCACCAATACACAGCGCAAAGTGTAAAGCGCTATCTGCCTCTTTTCATTTTCCAGACGTTCATCCTGCTGGCCCTGATTTTTATGGACGCACTTGCCCTTGCAGCCGGTGCAAACATCGTTCCGTTTGCCATTTGCTCCAGCATCATTGTTGCGTTTATCATTGTAATGGACTACATGCTCATGCGCACCTTTGAACAGCTCAACAACGTGCATCAGCTGGAGCTGGACAAGCAGCAGGCCGAACTACTCCTGAAAAGCGAAGCGGAAAACTACTCCAGACTACAGGAGCAGGCACAGATTATCCGTCGGCTGCGTCATGATATGATCAATCAGCTTCAGGCCGTCCGCATGCTGCTCAGCACCGGACATACCGGTACCGCTGTATCACAGCTTGATTCCTATTTCACCGAGGTGAAGCAGTGGGGCAATGCCGCGTTCTCAGGGAACGCCGTCGTTGATGCTGTCATCAACGCAAAATATTACCTGATTCAGGAGCACGAGATTCGCTTTCATTACAGCGGTCCGCTTCCTGCTCATATCAACTTTGATTCCGTTTCCCTCAGCAGCGTCATCTCCAATCTCCTAGACAACGCCATTAACGCCTGCGCCAAGCTTCCGCCGGAGCAGCGTTCCATCGACTTTTCCGTACTTCTCCACGGCAGTGATCTGCTGATCTCCTGCAGGAACCCCTCGAATACGTCAACGCAGGCCGTTCCCAAGGCGCCGGACCTGTCCAGCGAGCACGGATGGGGGCTGACAATTTTGCAGCGTTTAGCGGATCGCACCTCCGGCCGGCTTGAGCTTCACAATGAAAACGCCCAGTTTCAGGCTTCGCTGTGGATTCCACTGGATGCTAAAAAGGAGCAAAACCCATGAAATCGCTTTCCATCTTTCTTCTGGACGACAATGCTGTGTTCCTTCATGGATTCCAGCAGCATTTAAACGAATATCTGAAACAGAATGCAGCAGATGATTTCACCATAACCTGCTTTTCGGATGTACCATCTATGCTGCAAGCGGCCAAAACAACGCCTGTTGACCTGGTGATTTCCGACATTGATCTGGGGGAAAATACGCCTTCTGGTATCGACGGCGTTGCAGAGCTGCTAAAATTATGGCCGGACTGCGCCGTCATCTACTTGACCGCGTATCTCTCCTACGCAACGGACATCTACGAAACAGGCCCCATCTACTACATTCTAAAAGAGGAATATGCAGACCGGATTCCGCAGGCCATGAAGCGCTTTTTCCAGTATCGCAGTGAGCAGGCGCAGTACATTTCCATTCTGTCCTGCGGTTCACAGGTCATTGTCCCATTAAAGCAGCTCATCTACTGCGAGCGCTTTGGCCGAATCGTTCAGCTCAATTTAAACGATGGACAGGAGATTAAGTCCTCGATGAGCATCAAGGAGATCTATGATCTGCTCCCCAAACGGCAGTTTTCCATCTGCCATCGGGGCTATATTGTAAATCACCACTACATCTCGGCAACTAAACGCTCGGAAATCACCCTCTCCACGGGGAAAACGCTGCCTGTCGGTCGAAGCTGCTGTGACAGCTTCCGCGAGAATTATCATCACTGGCTGTCCAATTATTTGTAGGCCAGAATTGTTTTCCGGTACATCGTCAAAACGCCCCAGCGAATCAGGCTGTGGAGCCTTACAGATAAAAAGCTCGCCGCAGAAGCGCTGATTGCACTTCTGCGGCGATATATTTACCTGCTCTTCCCCATATTCAGGTAGCCGTCTGACCAGCATACCGTCAGGCGGCTACCTTGTATCTCTCTTTATTTCTCTTCCGGATTTGCAGCTCTGCATTTCTGAAACACCCAGGCATAGAACAGAACAAGTCCTGCACTCAACAGCACGCCGCCGAAAATATCGCTTAGCCAATGTACGCCCGAGAGGAGCCTTCCAATCACCAGAAAGGCAGAAAATATTCCAAGCATCAGGAGAACCGTTTTACGGATGACCCCTGCCCGGATTCTGCTGCTCAGCTGCATCATAGCTGTTGGAAGGATACACAGCGCAAGCATAGTCGTAGAGGACGGATAAGATGCCTCCAGCCGACCTTCGATCAGCACCGGACGGTAATTGATGATGACCTTTTCAAACAGAAAATAAACAGCCAGCACCACAATGTAAAACACGCCAAGCGCAAGGATGCTGCGGTCTACGCGGAGAATGCGCCTTCTCTGAATGAGTTGATGCAGTCCCAGCCCCGCAAAGCTCAGTGCAATTACAATTGGAACCAGTCCCAGCCAGTCTGTAAGGGTATAGAGCAGCCAATGTACACCGGTCAGGCTATGGAATGCGCCGTTGAGGGCAGCAAATCCCACAGCGGAGCGCTCCGGTCCAATCGGCTGCACATCTACATAGCCAACCAGCACCGTCCATAGGATAAACGCTGCAAAACAGCCCAGTGCTGCAAAAATGAGTTTTCGGTTTTGCTTTTTCATGTTTCCTCTTTCCTTTGTTATGGATTCGTTTGCAGTAACCCATGCGCCGTCCTTGGCTGAATCGTCCCGTCTACAATGCTGCGGCACATTCTGATTTAAAAAAGCTGCCCTGGAAGCTTGCACTTCTCCTTTTCCGGGAACGTAGCCTCATACGCTGTAAATGTCTCCGGATTTTTCTCACAGACAAAATACCCATCCGGGTCACGATAGGCGCCGGAAATTCCGCTCAGGAAACCGGGTTCCAGTTCCTTCACAAGGAAATAGTCTGCCTCCGGATCGTCAGCATAGCGAATTTTCTTTGTCTTGCCCAGGACAAAGCCGGATTGGCCGTAAAATTGAATATTTCCGGTGATCGCCAGCGCACCAGCGCCCATCTCCTTGGCTTTCTCCATGGAAGCATCCAGCAGCCGCTTTCCATAGCCCTGCCGCTGATACGAAGGTGCAATGCCTATGGGGCCAAAAGTCATAATCGGCAGCTTTCGCCCGTCATCGCACTGGATTTCCGAGCGTACATACATAATCTGCCCAATCAGTTCTCCGTCCCGCTCCATCACAAAATCCAGCTCCGGCACAAATGCCGGATCATTCCGATAGCAGTGCAGCACATAATGCTCCATGCAGCCGGGACGGTAAACATTCCAGAACGCTTCCCGGACCAGGTTTTCAGTATTTCGATAATCGGCTTTTGTCTCAAGACGGATGATCACGTTGTTCTCTGTCATAATTCATTCTCCCTTATACAATAATTATTTTCAGGCTTCATGCAAAACAGATGGATGCCCAGTGCCGCGTTGAAGCCCGTTGCCGCAAACACACTGAATCGCTCCACAACTCCAAAATATTCAGCAGGCACCAACTTCATCCCAAGTGCCCCCACAAGCATCATCCCCAGCGCCACTGCCGCACATATGCCATAGGAACGGCAGCCCTTATTTTTCACACCGGCAATCAGGATCATGGTCAGCGACACAATGGACAGCAGCACCACAATCGCAGTCACCACCATGTGCATTACATCCTGAAATGCCCCCGCATAACCGCTGTCGCTGAGAGGAAACATTCGATAACCTACCGCCGAGATCCACTCCATCCCCGCAAATAAGGAAATGCCGATGCGCAGCAGTCTGGTTTTCTTTCCCTGGATGCCAATGCACACAACGGTTGCACAGAGAACCTCGCAGGTGTTATAAATTGCACTCAACTGATTCCACAGTGCCAGGGACGGTGCATTGGCTGCACTCAAATCGCTGACTGCCTGCGCCATCCAGCGGTATCCGGGATAGGCCAGCGGCGAGAATACCACAGCTGCCGTATAGGAGAGGAAACTGAGCACGCCCAGCAGGCCCAGCTTCTGTAGAAATGTTTTTTTCATTGGCTCCCTCTTTTCAAAAAAGGCGCAGTGCATGACCACCGAATCCGTGGTCAGCACTGCGTCTTAGCGTCTGGCTGATTGACCTGTTCAATTTGAAAGTTTCTCGCGTTGATAATGCTCTCCCGCCTGCACTTTGGACAAAACAGAGGAAACTCCATCAACACCGTTCTTTGCAGCAGACGGAGCCGCGTCTTTGCACCGCAAATTGGGCATCGCACCCATTGTTCATCGGTTGTGTTCATCTGTCATGACTCCTTTACGTGTACCATACGGAAAAAGAGATCCACATGCTGGCGAAGCTTTTCGACGCACTCCGCCTCTCGCTCCGGTTGACGGTCACAAATTCCAATCAGTGTCAGGACCGGTGCCACATACATCATTGCCAATGCATCCGGGTCCTCTGCGCAAATCTCACCGGAAGCAATCAATGCACGGAAAATACCGGCATGATAGTCAAGAATGCGCTCCACATAACGCCGTGAATACAAGGCCGCCAGCTCCGTCGAGCGAAACTGCTCCATGGTCATCATATGCCGAAAGCGGCTGACCGGCTCATTGTGGAGGGAATACTCAAAAATCTGTCGGACCTTTTCAAACAGGGCTTCCGCCGTGATCTCCGTAAATACCGGAATATCCTGCGCCACATTCTGCACATGAATGTCAATCTTCCCGGTGTCGGCCTCATACTGTGCCGCCGTGGATGCCACAATTGCATCAAAAATGGCCTGCTTGCTGGGAAAATGGTTATAAAGGGAGGGGGCCTTGATTCCCACCGCCTTGGCAATTTCCCCTACACTGACAGAATCGTAGCCATATGTGGAAAACAGCTCCAGCGCCTGATCCAGAATTTTTTGCTTGGTGTCCTCTTGTTTCATAGCCGCCCCTCACTAACTAACGTTCGTTAGTTATATTGTAATTTGCTTTTTTACAAAAGTCAAGGGGAAGATACTGTCGAAAGCTGATTTAGATTATCACTCTTGCAATCTCCATGGTCACGATTTTTAAAACCGCACCGCCAGACATGATGTAAAACCAGATCTCCCGCACCCGCTGTGTTTTGGCAATCGGCGTTGCAATGGCAGCCACCACGATCAGCAGTGCACCAATGCAGCCGACGATGGTTGGAACGCTAATCAGCGGAAACAGCCCTGGTGCGCAGCTGCCGTCAATGGTGTGCTGAATGGTTTTGTCCAGACCGTCCCGTGCCGCCGCCAAGCAGCAGACAACAAGACCGAACACCAGCAGAAAGGCGCTTCTGCGTCCCCAACAGGAAATTGCGGCGTGGTGATACGCGGAATACCCGATAAAGCCCAGCATGGTGAGGATCATCAGCGTTGTAATTGCAGTCACTATATTTCCAAAATAGAGTTTTGTCATCTCACTGCCCCTCCTCAATACTGGATCAGGATCATTCTGCACACATCGCAGCAGCAGGCTTTCACACTAGTCCGGCCTCCCGATTTCAGCCCCGTGATCTTCACAAAGCCGTCTGCATTTTTCGCAGGCTCCAGGGCAGAGGGCACCTCATTTGCAAAGCTGAACGCCCCGTCTTTGCTGCCAAACAGGTAGCCCTTTCTCATTTCTTTTTCGCATTTCGGACACATCATCATACATTCCTCCTATTGTTATTTGGGTGCACTGTACTGCTTGCATACAGCGCCAAAAAGACGCAGTATGATCGGCATTTCGATCAGCACTGCGTCTTAGCGTCTGGCTCCCGGGGTTTCTATTGTGAAGTTTCCGACATTTTATAGCCGGATTCAGTTTTGGCAATAAAGCGGTCAATATGCGCACTGAGCAGCGGCGCCACGCTTTCTTTTTCCTTTGCTCCATCGTAAACGCTGTAAAGCAGATACATCGGTCCATAAAACTCCAGTGCCAGCTGCATGGCGGTTGCATCGGAGTCCGTCAGCTTTCGGAAAATTGCAGCCATATATTCCGTGGGTCCGGCTGCAAGATAATCCTGATAAAGCCCTGCAAGCTTGGGATCACGATACTGCTCCAGCGTCAGCATTTTCCGAAAATTTGAGGAAAACGGCTCTTTGGTCCAGTGGTCGAACTGCGCCATACTGTATGCACGAATCTTCGCAATTGGCGTATGCAGATAGGCCTCTGCGAACCCGTCCGGCTCCGTTTCCGGCATTTCATATGCTTCGGCGCGTTCATAATCCATCTTGTTCATCCGCTCCACAATTCGATCCAAAATTTCCTGCTTGCTGGCATAGTGCTTATACAGGGCAGCCTTGGTAATCCCCAGCTGTTTTGCAATGTCATTCATGGAGGTTCCAAGATATCCACTCTGTGCAAACAGCTCCAGCGCAGTTTCCAAAATTCGTTCTTTTGTATCTCCGGCCATACTCGCCCTCCTTCGCAGAAGTAACCGTTCGGTAACTTTTATTATAGTGACCGTTCGGTTACTTGTCAAGCGTCAAATGAGAATATTTATGTTATTT
This sequence comes from Flexilinea sp., assembly GCA_963615825.1. GTDB lineage: Bacteria > Bacillota > Clostridia > Oscillospirales > Oscillospiraceae > HGM13006. The sequence goes on along the minus strand of CAVEIY010000001.1, from coordinate 58,274 downwards.
TTCCTATTGTATAAAAGGATCACCCATATTCTACTCCCCCGTCTGAACGACACGGTTTCTTGCAGAGACAGCGTATTTCCCGCCTCTCCCCCCGAGGCATTCCAGCCCATCCTTCCAGTGTCATCCCCACAGGAATTTTCCGGCTCTTGCCAGGGCCGCGTCGCGCCCGTTATTCTCTCCAGGTTATAATGGGCGGCAAAAGAGTTATTTTACATTCCTCCCAAAGCCGTTTATAGTAGAAATAACAGAACGACAGGAGGGAACAACATGGAAATGCTAACAGATAAGGTTGCGCTGATTACCGGCGGAAGCTCCGGCATCGGCGCAGAAACCGCCCGGGTATTCGCAAAGCAGGGGGCTAAAGTCGCTATTTTTGCCCGTGGACAGGAGAAAATGGACCAGGTTGCCGCCGAATTAAAGGCCCTGGGCGCAGAATGCCTGACCATCGCAGGGGACGTAACCCATTCCGAGGATTGTACCAACGCAGTCGCGCAGGTGGTCAAGACCTTTGGGCGTATTGACGTTCTCATCAACAATGCCGGGGCAGGAGATTTCCACACCACCACCGAAAAATGCAGCGACCAATTCTGGGATCAGATGATTGCGCTAAATCAGTCTGCGGTGCTCTATTGCTGTCGGGCTGCGCTCCCCTATATGCGCGCTCAGGGAAGCGGCTCTATTGTGAATCTCTCAGCCATTGCAGGCGTGTATGGCAATGCCGGAGTCAGCTATTCCGCAGCCAAAGCGGCCGTGATTGCCATGACCAAGAACATTGCCCTTCAGTATACCGGCACCGATATTCGCTGCAACGCCGTCTGCCCCGGTCCAACTGCGGTAGATCGGATGGACGGCCGGGAGGATACCTTCATTGACCAGGAGTTCTTCGCCATTACCGACCGGCATATGGATTCCTCCATTCCCTTTGCTTCCGCAGAGGACCAGGCCAATGTCATTGCATTCCTTGCCAGCGACTTGTCCCGCTGTATCACCGGCCAGGCCATTGTCACCGATAATGGCCGCTGCCTATAAGGAAAGGAGAAAGCGCTATGTATCCTGTCCCGATTCCCACCTTTGACTGCGCAGGAAAAACCGCCATTGTCACCGGAGCCGGAAGCGGCATCGGTCAGGCTGCCGCCATGCTGTTTGCCGCCTATGGAGCGAACGTAATTGCGGCGGATATTTCCGAGCCTGCCGCGGAAAAGACCGCAGAGATCATTCGGAGAAATGGCGGACGTGTTCACGTCATCCCCGTGGACATCTCCCAGAGTCCCCAGGTGGAGCATCTCATTGCCGAAGCCGTGGACCATTTTGGCGGTGTCGACATTTTCGTCGCCAATGCCGGCATCGGAGGCGCCGTTCTCCCGCTTCTGGAGCAGACAGAAGAAGAGTTTATGAACGTCGTTTCCGTCAATCTCAAGGGGACCTTTCTCTGTGCAAAGGCAGCGGCAAAGCAAATGATTCATCAGGGCCGTGGCGGACGCATCGTCATCACCGCCTCCATTGGCGCCTTTGAGGGCGGCGGACACCACGGCCCCTACGGCGCCTCCAAGGGTGCGCTGGTAACCCTGGTCCGCACCATGGGCCGGGAGTGGGCAGAATACGGCATTACGGTCAATGCGGTTTGCCCCGGTCTTACCGCAACTGCCATCAATCAGGAGCTGCTGGAGAATCAAGCCCTTGCAGAAACCCTGCTGGACAAAATCCCCATGCACCGTATGGCACAGCCCGAGGAAATCGCCTCTGCCATGCTGTATCTTGCCACCGATGCCGCCGCCTTTATCACCGGTACCACGCTGATTGTAGACGGCGGTGCAACCACCGGAGGATAACGGTACCTTTCCGTTCTGTATCGACACCGTGCAAAACCAGGTTTTCCATTTTCGGAAAGCCTGGTTTTCTGCTGATAGATCGGGAAAAATCCAGGCTGCCATGCCAACGCTTGCGCTCTGGAAGCCTTGAAATTACCACATAATGATTGCGAAGCCTGTTGGATTATGCTATACTTTTTCTGTATAACCTAATGCAACACCGCACAAATCTTATGGAGGCGTAACTATGTTGAATACAGCCGTCCGAATGTTTGAACAAACCGCTCAAAAGTTTTCCGATAAAACCGCTGTTGTGGATGCCAATGGCTCTGTTACCTTTGCGCAGCTTGCGCAGCAGGCCAAGGCCATCGGTTCCGCACTATTGGCCGCCCGCGGCGCTGCCAGGGGACTCACTCCGCTGATCGTCTATCTTCCAAAGTCGATTGCTGCCGTTAGCTGCTATCTCGGCGCGCAATACAGCGGAAATCCTTACGTCCCTGTTGCCGACGACATTCCAATGGTGCGTCTGGAATCCATTGCTGCAAGTTTGGGAGAAGGCTTTCTGATTACCAGCCGAGACATGGTTTCCCGGCTTGAAAACGTGAACCTCAGCGCAGTAAAGGTGCTCTTGCTGGAGGACGCACTGGAAGCCGAAATCAACCATTCTGCCATTGAACAGGCCGTCTCTGCCGTCATTGATTCCGATCCCATCTATATTATGTTTACCTCCGGTTCCACCGGCGTTCCCAAGGGCGTTACCATCCCGCATCGTGGCATTCTGGACTACGCCGACTGGCTCAGGGACACCTTCCAATTTGATGAACATACCGTATTGGGGAATCAGTCTGCATTCTACTTCGATAACTCTACATTCGATCTCTACACCATGTGCCGAACCGGCGCCACCGTTTATCTGATTCCCGCCGTGCTGTTCCGTTTTCCCTCCCAGCTGATGGAATATGTCCGTGACAACCGGATCAACACCATCTTCTGGGTTCCAACCGTAATGATTAGCGTTGCCAATCACAACGCCCTGGCGGATCTGGAGCTGCCGGATTTGAAAAAAATTCTATTCTGCGGCGAGGTTATGCCAAACCGTCAGTTAAACATTTGGCGTAAAGCCCTGCCGGATGCCATGTATGCCAACCTGTACGGTCCAACGGAAATCACCGACGTCTGCACCTATTATATCGTGGACCGCGAATTCTCCGACGGCGATACGCTGCCCATCGGAAAAGCGTGCAGAAATATGCGTGCGCTGGTGCTTCGCCCGGACAACACCCTCTGTGATGTGGGAGAAACCGGCGATCTGTGCATTCAGGGCAGCGCCCTGGCCCGCGGTTACTGGAATGCCCAGGAGATTACCCGAAAAGCATTTGTCCAGAACCCAATGCAGCACTATTACGACGATCGTATGTATCGAACCGGCGATTTGGCCTATTGGGCCGCAGACGGCAACCTGATGTTCGTTGGTCGGGCAGATTCCCAAATCAAGCACCGTGGCAACCGCATTGAGCTTGGCGAAATTGAAACCGCCGCCAAGTGCATTCCCGCCATTGGAAACGCCGCTGCCCTGTTCGACGCGGCAAAGGAGGACATTGTCCTTTTTGCAGAAACCGACGAGAAGCTCATTCTCCGGAAGCTGAACATGGAGCTGCGGAAGATTCTGCCCAGCTATATGCTCCCCACCCGTCTGGTGTGCATGCAGGAGCTTCCCCAAACCCCCAACGGCAAAATTGACCGCGTTACATTAAAATCCACCTTTTAACCACAAGGAGCCTTTCATATGAACGAAATTGAACAAAAGCTGTATGACTTTATCCTGGAGCACTTTGACATTGACGCCGACGACCCGGATTTTTCCCCCGAGATCGACATGTTTGAATACGGTTATCTGGACTCTCTGGGTTCCTTTGAAATCATTGAATTCATTGAGGATACCTGGAACGTGGAAATCACGCAGAAGGACCTGATTCTGTATCCCATGAACAGCATCCGCGAAATTGCCGAGGTCATTGGCAAGAAGCTGTCATGAGCGACGTCATCATTCGCAGAGCGGTCCCCGAGGATTTGGACGCAGTTTCCGCGCTCTACGGGGACCTTTATGGGCTGCTGTGCACCATGACCTTTCCGTTCACCTTCGCACAGGACGAACTGGACGATATTCTGAACATTCTTCTGCGCTCAAAGATGTGCTGTCTTGCAGTTGCAGAAGCAGATGGAGCCATCTGCGGCTTTCTCTCCGCATCTGTCAATCGCATGGATCGGAAGCTGAGCTGCGACGGCCTTCGCCTGATGGGAAAAATCAATGATATCTGTGTTTCCCCCGCATATCGGGGCAGCGGCGTGGCGGACAAGCTTCTGGAATATGTCGAAGCTTGGCTGACGGAGTTGGGCGTCCCGATTGTGGAGAGCGAGGTCATTTGTGAAAACCAGCATAGCCTGCGCTGGTTTCAAAAGCATGGCTATCTTCCATTTTGCCAGCTGACATACAAGAAGCTTGGAGGGTAAACCATGTGGTATCTTGAAACCCAAACCCTTGGGATTTTGGTTTTGTATGTTGCGGTCACTGCACTGCTGCGGGTAACGCTGGAGCGAAAGAAGCCGCTCTGGTTCCGCACCCTGCTCCCCATCGCAGAGCTGGGGATTTTAGCCCTCATTGGTCTACGTCTGGCAGCGTTTTATCTGATCTACCTGGGACTCAGCATGCTATGCAATTGGCTTCTGTATCGGTTCCACCATTGGATTCTATTTCTGGGCTTCTCCCTTGTGGCGCTTGTTCCGTTTTTCCTGACCCGATTCGAGGCGTTTGGCCTTTCTCTGCCTTTCCCTCTGGTTTGTATCGGCATCGCCTTTCAGATGCTCAAGCAAATAGACACCCTTTACTATGTGTACTATACCCGAGAAAAGATTGCTGTTCTCCCGTATCTCAACTACATGCTGTTTTTGCCGGTCTTTACCGCAGGGCCGATCTTCCGCTACAGCGCTTTCTTACGAACCTACAATGCCCCCGTTCCTATGACCTGCCAGGAGTTCACGCTGGACTTCAAGCGAATTGTACGGGGCTTTTTCAAAAAAGTGGTGCTGGTTTCTCTGGTCATTCGCGGAATGAATTTGCTTTTGACCTTTGGCGCTCATTGGTACCTGAGCATACTGGCCCTGCTGCTGAGCTATCTGGAACTGTATTTTGATCTTTCCGGCTACAGTGACATTGCCATCGGCATGGGCCGTATGGCAGGCTATGCCGTTCCCGAGAACTTCAAGCGTCCCTGGGCCTCTCCATCCTTTACTCAGTTTTGGAGAAACTGGCATTCCACTCTGTCCGATTGGATTCGGGAGCACATTTTTATTCTGCTCAACAAGAAGAAGCTCAAACGCAGCATCTCTGCCCTGATCGCCCTGCTCACCATGGTCGTCATGAGTCTTTGGCATGGATTTTCCTGGCTGTACCTCATTGCTGGCGTATATAATGGTGCGCTTTTGGCCATTGAAAACCTGCTTGAGCAAACCTCCGTCAACAAGCGGAAGGTGAAGCGCTCCGTTTATCTCGCCCGATGCCTGTTTGTAAACGCCGCATTTGCCCTGAACACGCTGGTCTTTACCCTTCAGTATGACCAGCTGCTTCAAGTTTTGCATGGCTTTTTCAAACTGTGAGGTGCGCAATGAAACAACTGAAACATCTGTTATTGGAGCTTCGCTTTATCCTGCTCCTGTTGGCTGTACTGGTTGGAATCGACCTTATTTTGACCGCTTTGGCCCCGGTAGAGCAAAGCACGCTCTTCCCCAAAAACGACTATGAACGTGCCGTCATCTCCCACGACGGAAAGACCGCCTTTGACAAGGTACTGTGGGGAAACTCTGTCGTTGGCGCCGGGTATCTGGAGGATCGCAGTCAATCCGGCTATGTCAATTTTGGCATTGTCTATGGCACAATGCTGGACCTGGAGGCCGAGCTGACAAAGGGTTATCTCTCCCCCGGAACCGATCTGGTGGTTATGGTCAATTACCTGACCTTCTCCGACATCATCAGCACGGACCCCTCCTATCCCTGGCACAGGCTTCCCCTGGAGCCGTATGTATACTTCCAGCGGGACCGTCTGATGACCGCTGCCGAAAATACCGCCAAAAGCCTTCTGGAGACACACAGCCTTTCCGGCATCACCCGTTATACCGATCTCAGCCGTTCCGAGTGCCACGGCAGTTTAAGCGATGATGAGCTGGATCAAATCATCTCCGCCCAAGCCGAGCAATACTACAACAAGGATCTGAGCTATTACAAGAAGAACTTTGCTGCAACCCGCCGGATCATCAACTATTGTCAGCAGCACGGCATACGCCTTCGCGTTCTCTGCGCCCCGCTCAATCCCTATTATACCTTTGACGGTTACCCCGCCGAGGTGATGGACGAGGCAATTACGATGTTTCAGGAGTCGGGAATCGACGTTTTGGACATGCGGAATTCCATTGACCGTGAGGGATTTTATGATCTGGGTCACCTGAACCGTGAGGTCGGCGCGGTTCAGTTCACAAATGCAATTGAGGAGTGGTTGTGCCAATGAAAAAGCGAACATCAAAGTTTTCTCGTTTTTTAGGAAGCCTCCCTGTTCAGGTTCTGCTTTACGCCCTGATGCTGCTGGCCATTTTCCTGTTTTTCACCGGAAACGGCGAATTTATCTATGAGGGATTTTAAGCCGCTACTTGTGAACGGACAGTCTTGTGCTATCGCCGCTGTGCTTTAACTATCTATCCCTGCATCGCCATCATGGGCAGCCACACACTGTGGCTGCCCATTTTTATTTTGAAAAAGCCGCCGATTTCTTTGGAAATCAGCGGCTTTTCTCTGCGGACGAAAGGATCACAATTTTCACGGCAGCGCAACCCATTCACTTGCAGGCCCGGAGCAAATTCTGTCTCACGCTTCTTTATTCTTTTGAATGAGAAATGCTATATTATAGGTATCTATTGAATTTGGGAGGAAACACAATGAGACAGGATAAAATAACGGATGAAGTAATGAATGGTTTTTTCACTTATTTGGTCCATGAAGAACGAAGCTCCGCTACAATCCAAAAATATCGTCATGATACTGGCTGCTTTTTAAAGTTCATTGGAAGCCAGACCCTAACAAAGGAATTGGTTGTTCAATATAAACAGGCGCTAATAGAAAAAGGGTATGCCGTTCGTTCTGTAAACTCCATGCTTGCCGCTGTCAATTGCTTACTCGACTACATGGAATGCGGAGATTGTAAGGTAAAAAGCATAAAACTGCAGCGCCAGACCTATTTAACAGAAAATAAGGAGCTTACCAAAAAGGAATATATGCGGCTTCTCCGTGCAGCAGAGCATCAGCCACGCCTCAAGCTTATCTTGGAGACAATATGCAGCACCGGAATCCGAGTATCAGAACTGCGCTTTTTTACCGTGGAGATGGTGCGTAAAGGGGAAGTCATCGTCTCTTGCAAGGGAAAAACACGGCCAATTTTAATTCCTCATAAATTGAAAAAAATTCTGCTGGCCTATGCACAGCAGAATCATATTAAAAGCGGGATAATATTCCGAACCAAAAGCGGAAAAGCAGTCAACCGCTGTAATATATGGGCTGAAATGAAGCAACTCTGTACCCAAGCCCATGTATTACGGGAAAAGGTTTTTCCGCATAATCTGCGAAAGCTCTTTGCAAAGACATTTTATGAACTGGAAAAGGACATTGCAAAGCTGGCAGATTTGCTGGGACACAGCAGCATCAACACAACGCGGATCTATATTATGTCTACCGGTATGGAGCACCAGAAAAAAATTGATGGCCTTGGTCTACTGCTATAATCGCAATAATCCAGACCATTACATAATCAGCATTATGTGATAGTATTAGCAGCTATTATCAGCATCGAAAATACATATATATACTAAAATGTATTTAAATGTATGCAAAGGCGATAAAAGACGAGAGCTTGTCCCGCAAAGTCTGTGGAATCCAAGCTCTGTTGCTTTGAGTATAATTGATATGGATCAACCATCCCTTATGAATTGACAAATCTAGGCGGTTTAGGTTGACTTTCGGAAATGATGATGATAAAATTCAAAAAGAAAAATATCATTGTTGTGCATTCGTATCACATAATGCTGATTATGTAATTATCAGGTGAATCCATAGATCTCAAAACAACAGCTGCGTAACAATCCGAAGAATATTCCAGTAGTATCAGAGCTCCTGGAACGCATCGCAACGCGGGCTTTCACATGTCGATACATTTTAGGGCACACGAGGAAGTAACACGATCAAATATACATTGCTGAGGGGATAGAAGGTTTATGGCAGCTGCCAATCATGTTGGAATTGGGAACAATGAGGATGAAGTGACGATAGATCTTCGGGTGCTTGCCAAAGCACTCAGGAAGCGTGCAGGTATCATCCTGCTGGTTGGTATACTCTGCGGTGTATTGGCATTTGTTGGAACGCATGTGTTCATTACACCGCAGTATCAGTCTACCTTTTCCGCGTATGTCAACAACCGCAGCAATCAGGATAGCGGTTCCGGAACGCTGACCAATTCAGACTTAGCCGCCTCCCAGGCTCTGGTAAAGACCTATTCTGCCGTAATTACCAGTCGTTCCGTATTGGAGAGTGCAGCCGCGCAGGCCGGCGCTCCTTATGATTATTTACAGCTAAAACAAATGGTATCCACAGCTTCCGTAGATAGCACTGAAATCATCCAGGTATCCGTGACAATGCCGGATGCCCAAATGGCTGCCGCAGTTGCACGGGCAATATCGGAGGTTGCTGGAGATTATATTGCAAAAATTGTTGAAGGAAGCTCTATGCAGATCGTAGACCAGCCGGTCATTCCCGTCGACATCTATTCCCCCAGCTACACCAAAAATGCTTTATTGGGTGTGATTCTCGGTATCTTTCTTTCCGCCGGTATTGTAATCGTGAAGGAACTGTTGGACGACCGGATTAAAGATGTCAGCACACTGGAAGAGCGCTGCGGAATTCCGGTGATTGGTTCGATTCCCAACATGGAGGCCGCTGCAAAGATCGGTGACAGCTATGCCTATTCCAAGAAGGAAAGTGGAGGAAAACGCTGATGTCTAAAAAAAATCAACACGGTGCCGAATCCAACGGAGAATGGCATGTATTGAGCGCAGATTCCCCTTTTTCCGTTGTAGAGGCCTATAAAGCGCTGAGAACCAACGTGATTTTCTCGCTGCCCGACAGCCCCTCCAAGTGCATCGGCGTAACATCCGCTACCAAAGGCGAGGGAAAAAGTTCCACTGCATTAAATCTCGCAATCTCCTTTTCCCAGATTGGGAAAAAAGTATTGTTGATTGATTGCGATATGCGCCTTCCTACCATTGCGTCAAAACTGGGGATTACCGGCGTACCGGGCCTCAGTAATATTCTTGTGCAAAACGGAAATATCGAGTCCGCTTTGCGCCGAATTAACGGGATGGATATCACCGTACTTCCCTCTGGAACCATTCCGCCCGATCCTACCTATCTGCTGGAATCCAACCGGATGGCCAAGCTATTGGAAATCCTCAAAAAATACTATGAATATATCATCGTGGATCTGCCGCCGGTCAATTCAGTTACAGATGCCGCAATTCTTGCAAAGCGGCTGGACGGACTGCTGTTGGTGGCACGACACAATGTTGCAGAATACCGCGAGGTCAACGCGATGCTGAGTCAGCTCCGTCTGGCCAATGCAAAAATCTTAGGTATGGTGTATAACGATGCGCCGGTAACCGGAAAAAGCTACTACAAACACTACTATTGATTCAGGAGAAATCATAGATGCCCCTATGTGATGTTCATTGTCACCTGCTTCCAGGGATTGACGACGGGTGTAAGACTGCCGAAGAGTCCTTAGATCTGATGGAAGAAAGCTATTGGCAGGGTGTAACACATATCGCAGCGACTTCACACTACTATCCGAAGGAAACGGTGGATCATTTTTTAGTTCGGCGCGTGGAAGCAGCAAAGCGGCTTGCCGCGGCATTGATACAGTCTCAGTGGGAGGATCATCCTTCTGTGGTGCTGGGCGCCGAGGTAGCCTACCATAACGGGCTGATCTACGAGCCGAAGCTGGATCGGCTCTGCATTGGAGAATCAAACTATCTTCTGCTTGAGCTGCCATTTGCCAAATGGGACACAACCGTTCTGCGGGACGTGCAGATGCTGCGGAACACCCGAGGTATTATCCCCGTAATTGCGCATTTAGAGCGTTTTTTTGCATTTGAGGACAAAAAAACGATACAGGAGCTTCTGGATATGGACGTAATGATCCAGATGAATGCAGAGTATATCTTGAATCCTAAGACACAAAAAAAGGCAAAGAAGCTACTACAAAAGGGGGTTGTCGATTTATTGGGTTCAGACAGCCACAACATGGATACAAGAATGCCGAATCTGGGGTTTGCCTATGAGCAATTGGACGACTGGGGAATGGGAGATGTTGCAGATCAGTTGGCAGGCAACGCGCTTGCACTGTTTGAAACCTGATCTGGCATGTAATGAGTTGAGGGATGTGTGGTAAAGGTGGAAGTTAAAGTGGCAAATGGCGCAGGGGCAGAACTGCATTCTGGCATGAATGCAGCAGTCCTGCTGGATGAAAAGCAAAATCTACGTGAACACAAAGGATACTGGATCGGACGGCGTATACAAGACATTGTTCTGTCCCTTCTGGCGTTGATTGTCCTGTCACCAGTGATGCTTGTAATCGCGCTTGCAATTGTAATTGATGATCCGAGCGCAGGCCCCATCTTCTCGCAAACTCGTGTAGGACGGGGTGGAAAACCGTTTACGTTCTATAAATTCCGCTCCATGTGTCCCAATGCAGAAGCAAAATTAGATACGTTACTTGCGCAAAACGAGATGGATGGTCCCGCCTTTAAGATGAAAGAAGATCCCCGTATTACCAGAGTCGGCCATTTCATTCGGAAAACAAGTCTGGACGAGCTTCCGCAGCTCTGGAATATCTTAAAGGGCGATATGAGCATCGTAGGTCCCCGGCCGCCACTTCCACGGGAAGTCGAGCAGTATAACGCCTACGAACTGCAACGCCTGTACATAACACCGGGACTTAGCTGCTACTGGCAAATCGAGCCGAACCGGAATGACCTGAGTTTTGACGAATGGGTGGACCTAGACATAAAGTACATTCAGGAACGCAGCTTCCTTGTTGACTGGAAGATCATTTTCAAAACTTTTCGAGTGTGCCTAATGGGGCACGGACGGTGATGGGGTTGCCCGCATGCAGTTGAAATGCACTGTATGCGGGTGTTTTGTTGACCAAAAAGGAAAGAGACGTCATGTAACTGCATCAGTAAAATGCCGCAGTAAAGGCCGACACTTGGCCAATTATAGGGCTCGATTGTGAGTAAAGTACCGATCTCCATGATGTGTACATGGATGTTTTAAAAATGAAATAGCGGAGGGATATTATGAAGGGTATTATTTTGGCAGGTGGCTCTGGCACCCGTCTATATCCATTAACGAAGGTTACAAGCAAGCAGCTTTTACCCATCTATGATAAACCAATGATTTACTATCCAATGTCTGTTCTGATGAACGCTGGCATCCGTGATATTTTGATTATCTCCACACCGCAGGACACACCGCGCTTTGAGAATTTGCTTGGCGATGGTCACCAGTTCGGTGTGAATCTGACGTATGCTGTTCAGCCTTCTCCGGATGGGCTGGCGCAGGCCTTTATCATTGGAGCTGACTTTATCGGTAACGATTCCGTAGCAATGGTACTGGGCGACAACATTTTTGCGGGCCACGGTCTAAAGAAGCGTTTGCAGACAGCTGTTCAGGACGCAGAAAGCGGCAAGGGCGCAACCATATTTGGCTATTATGTGGATGATCCAGAACGATTCGGTATTGTTGAGTTCGACAAGAACGGTAAGGCAGTTTCCATTGAGGAAAAGCCGGAGCACCCGAAGAGCAATTACTGCGTGACTGGTCTGTACTTCTACGACAACCGTGTCGTTGAGTTTGCAAAGGAACTGAAACCGTCTGCTCGCGGCGAGTTGGAAATTACGGACCTGAACCGCATCTATCTAAAGGACGGTTCTTTGAATGTAGAACTGCTGGGGCAGGGCTTTACCTGGCTGGACACTGGCACACATGAGAGCTTAGTAGACGCAACCAACTTTGTAAAGACTGTGGAGCAGCATCAGCACCGCAAGATTGCCTGCCTGGAGGAAATCGCATACCTAAACGGCTGGATCAGCAAGGATGCACTGATGGAAGTCTATGAGGTAATGAAAAAGAATCAATACGGTCAGTATTTGAAAGATGTTATGGACGGCAAGTATCAGGAGCATCTGTATTAACTTGCGAGATATGTTCAGAGGAGATAGATCATGAATATTATTGTTACCGGCGGCGCCGGTTTTATTGGTAGCAACTTTGTATTCCATATGCAAAAGAAGTATCCGGACTACCGGATCATCTGTCTGGACAAGCTGACCTATGCTGGCAACCTTTCCACACTGGCACCTGTTATGGGTAATGCAAATTTCCGCTTTGTGAAGGCTGATATCTGTGACCGTGCAGCAGTGAATCAGTTGTTTGAGGAGGAACATCCTGATATCGTTGTCAATTTCGCAGCAGAATCCCATGTTGACCGCTCTATTGAGGATCCCGGTATCTTCCTTCAGACCAATATCATTGGTACCGGCGTGCTGCTGGACGCCTGCCGCAAGTACGGCATTCAGCGTTATCATCAGGTTTCTACCGATGAAGTTTATGGTGATCTTCCGCTGGACCGTCCTGACCTGTTCTTCACAGAGGAGACTCCAATCCACGCCAGTTCCCCATACAGTAGCTCTAAGGCTGCCGCTGACCTGTTGGTGTTGGCTTACCACCGTACATATGGTCTGCCTGTGACCATCTCTCGTTGCTCCAACAACTATGGTCCGTATCACTTTCCGGAAAAGCTGATTCCGCTGATGATTGCCAATGCACTAGCCGACAAGCCGCTTCCCGTTTATGGAGAGGGCCTGAATGTCCGTGATTGGTTGTATGTAGAGGATCACTGCAAGGCCATCGACCTAATTATCCACAAGGGCCAAATTGGTGAAGTCTACAATGTTGGCGGCCATAACGAAAAGCAGAACATTGAAATCGTGAAGATTATTTGCAGAGAGTTGGGCAAGCCTGAGAGCCTGATTACCCATGTTGCCGACCGTAAGGGCCATGATATGCGCTATGCAATCGACCCGACCAAGATCCACAACGAACTGGGCTGGATGCCGGAGACTAAGTTTGAGGATGGCATCAAGAAAACCATTCAGTGGTATCTTGATAACCGCGATTGGTGGGAAACCATCATCAGTGGTGAGTATCGGAACTACTACGAGAAAATGTACAGCAATCGCTAAGGACCCCAAGGAGGAATTACCATGAAGTTTTTTGTAACAGGTGTTGGCGGCCAACTGGGGCACGATGTAATGAACGAGTTGCTGAAGCGCGGTCATAAAGGGGTAGGATCCGACATTCAGGCGCACTACAGCGGTGTAGCAGACGGCTCTGCTGTAACGAAAGCCCCGTATGTGCCGCTGGATATCACCGACAAAGAGGATGTTGAAAAAGTAATAACCGAAATAACGCCGGATGCCGTGATTCACTGTGCAGCATGGACCGCTGTGGATATGGCTGAAGATGATGATAACGTTGCAAAAGTCCGCGCCATCAATGCAGACGGCACCCAGAACATTGCTGATATCTGCAAGGTCCTGGGCTGCAAGATGACCTACATCAGCACAGACTATGTGTTCGATGGTCAAGGTACGGAGCCATGGCAGCCGGACTGCAAGGATTATAAGCCACTGAACGTGTATGGCCAGACAAAGCTGGAAGGCGAGCTGGCAGTTAGCCAGGCGCTGGAGAAGTATTTCATCGTCCGCATTGCTTGGGTATTCGGCTTGAACGGCAAAAATTTCATTAAAACCATGTTGAATGTCGGCAAGACCCACGACACCGTTCGTGTGGTCAATGACCAGATTGGTACGCCGACTTATACATACGATTTGGCTCGGCTACTCATCGACATGAATGAAACCGAAAAATATGGCTATTACCATGCCACCAATGAGGGGGGCTATATCAGCTGGTATGATTTCACGAAAGAAATTTACCGTCAGGCTGGTTATCAGACGGAAGTTCTGCCTGTGACGACGGCAGAGTATGGTCTGAGCAAGGCAGCGCGTCCGTTCAACAGCCGTCTGGATAAACGCAAGCTGGTGGAGGCCGGATTTACCCCGCTCCCGACTTGGCAGGATGCACTGAGCCGTTATTTGAAGGAAATCGAGCTGTAAAGAGGAGCCAGGAAAATGGGACAGATTAAAGTTGAGAAAAACGTCGGCGGTATCGAGGGGCTTTGTGTCATTGAGCCTGCCGTTCATGGGGATGCCCGCGGTTATTTCATGGAAACCTACAACGAGAAGGATATGAAGGAAGCTGGCATTGACATCCACTTTGTGCAGGACAACCAGTCCATGTCCACAAAGGGGGTACTGCGCGGTCTGCATTTCCAGAAGCAGTATCCGCAGTGCAAACTGGTTCGTGCTGTGCGCGGAACTGTGTTTGATGTTGCTGTTGACCTGCGAAATGCTTCCAAAACTTATGGCAAGTGGTATGGCATTATCCTGTCTGCCGAGAACAAAAAGCAATTTCTCATTCCAGAGGGCTTTGCTCATGGCTTTCTGGTGCTGAGCAATGAGGCTGAATTCTGCTATAAGGTCAACGACTTTTGGCATCCGAATGATGAGGGCGGCATGGCTTGGAATGACCCGGAAATCGGTATCGAATGGCCGCAGCTGAAGGGTGAATACAAGGGCAGCGCATGCGCAGAAGGCTATAGGCTGGAGGACGGTACTGCACTAAACCTGAGCATTAAGGATCAGAAGTGGCTGGGACTGAAGGATACCTTCAAGTTTTAAGTTTGGGCGAACAGAATCAACCAGAAGGTAGGATAAAACGATGAATAATACCCCCTATACAGTTCTGATGTCTGTATATCTAAAAGAAAAGGCCGAGTATTTAAAATTAAGCATTCAGAGTATGCTCGATCAAACGGTCCCGCCTGATGAGTTTATCCTGATTAAGGACGGCCCACTAACGACAGAACTGGATGCAGTTGTGGATTATTACGTTCAAAAACATCCAGGTTTATTCCATATCATTTCAAATGAAAAGAATCTTGGACTTGGACCAGCCTTAGCCAAAGGCATTGTCTTATCCAGGAATGAACTGATTGCAAGAATGGACTCCGATGATATATCGGAAAAAGATCGGTGCGAAAAACAGTTGGCCATATTCGAAAAAGACCCCAGCCTTGAGATGGTGGGATCCTTTGAGGCAGAATTCATTGGCGAAAAAGATAATATCGTATCCATCCATCGTGTTCCTGAAACCCATGACGACATTACCAGCTTTATGCGTCGCAGATGTGCTATTTTGCATCCAACTGTAATGTACAAGAAAAGCGCAGTAATCAGAAGTGGAAACTACCATTCCGTCCCACTTTACGAGGACTATGATCTTTTTGCAAGAATGGTACTGGAATATCACGTCCGCAGCTATAATATTCAGGAAAGTTTGTATTACATCAGAACAAGCGAGGATTTCTTTAAAAGACGCGGCGGCTTAAAATATGCCGGAACTGTATTGAACTTTAAATGGAACCAGCATAAGAAAGGGTATATGTCGCTGATGGATTTTTGCATTAGCGGGTTGGGGCAGGCCTTTGTGTGTGTGTTACCCAATACGCTGCGCAAGGTCATCTATCTGAAGTTACTGCGATAAAAAGATTGGGGACTATTATGGAAAAGGAACCGATAAGAGTTTTACATATTGTGCCGAATATGCAGGCAGGTGGATTAGAAACCTTGATTATGAATATCTATAGAAATATAGATAGGACCAAGGTTCAATTTGACTTTCTTGTCCATTATACCGGAACCTACTTCTACGATGATGAAATTAGAAGCTTGGGCGGAAAGATTTATAAGTTATCCGTACGCGATGATAACAACTTCATAAAATACCTAAAGGACCTGGATACCTTTTTTAAAGAGCATTCAGAATATAAGATTGTACACGGCCATATGGAGAGCTTGGGCCAGTTTTATTTTAAAGCCGCAAAGAAAAATCATGTTCCAGTACGCATTGCGCACAGCCATAATTCAGCAACAGAAAACACACTCAAGGGCAGAATGAAAGGGCTTCTTTTGAAGAGATATCAGGTATATGCAACAGATTACTTTGCCTGCTCACAAAAAGCCGGTGAGTTCATGTTTCCAGGCAGAAAATTTACTGTTCTGAAAAATGCGATTATGATCCATAATTTTCTTTACAACGAAACGGAGCGAAATCGCCTGCGGAAAGAACTTGGTATTGAGGACAAGCTCGCCATTGGTCATGTAGGAAGATTCTGTGCGCAGAAAAACCACACATTTTTAATAGATATTTTTAAGGAGATTTCAGAATTAGAAGATCATGCGGTTCTTCTGCTGGTTGGCGCTGGAGAAACATTTGAAAAAATAAAAGAACAAGTCCGGGAAAACAACTTGGAGCAGTGTGTCATTTTCTTGGGTGTAAGGAAAGATATTTCCAGTCTGTATCAGGCAATGGATTGCTTTGTGTTTCCTTCCCTATTTGAAGGGCTTGGCATTGTTGCAATTGAGGCACAGTGTTCAGGCTTGCCTGTTGTTGGCTCCGATATGATCCCCAAAGAGGCAGCAGCTACAAGCCAATTCCATTATATGTCACTCAATGATTCCGCAGAGGCCTGGGCTAAAGAGATCATAAATGTGACGAAACAAAAACGTGAAGCAGAAATCGAGAAAATACGAGCCGCAGGCTATGATATACAGGCTGTAGCCGCGTATCTGCAAGATTTTTATATCAAAAAATATTTGGAGAATTCAGAAAGCTAGAGGGCGAAAACATGGGAAAAGTTGGTCTGGTTTCCGTGCGAAACTATAACTATGGAAGCATATTGCAAGCATATGCCTTACAGCAGGAGCTATTTACAGCAGGTATTGATAATGAGCTAATTTATTACAAAAAACGGAACGTTTTCAAGCAGGCCCTCAGAATCTTTAATCTGCCGCTCCTCATTGCAAAGATGAAAGATATCCGGCGTGTAATTGAAGGAAAGACCAATCCAAAGCTTAAACCGATTATTTCTGGAAGGAACAAAGCATTCTCCGAATTTCTCAAAGATAACTTTGTATTTACACCGTGCCTAAGCGGCAGAAAGCATCTGATTGACTATACGAAAAAGTTTGATGCCTTTATTTTAGGAAGCGATCAAGTCTGGAATCCGATGCTGCTCGGTGGAGACTATTATACATTAAATTGGGTAGACAATGCCCGCCCCAAGGTAACATACGCTTCGAGTTTCGGCGTATCAAAAATCCCTTCCGGACAGGTCAAAAAGACGAAAGCATACTTATCGCGATTCCATATGATCTCTGTTAGAGAAAAACAGGGAGCGGAAATCGTGAAAGAACTTACTGGAAAAGAGGCAGAAGTCTGCTGTGATCCCACTGTGTTAACAGATCGTAAAAGATGGGATAATCTTAGCGGAGAAATTCCATTTGTAAAGGGGAAATATATCTTTTGCTATTTTATTGGAAACAATCCCAGTCAGCGCGAATTTGCAAAAAAATTGGCGCATCAAACAGGCTGTAAAATTCTTGCCATTAAGCATATTGATGAATACATTAAAAGCGATGATGAATTCGGAAACATAGACTATTTGGAAGTCGGCCCAACGGAGTTTGTTAACTTTATCCGGTACGCAACATATGTGTGCACGGACTCTTTTCACGGAACGATTTTTTCAATCATATACCATAAAACTTTCTTTACATTTAAGAGATTTTCAGATAACCAGAAGCGTTCGATGAATTCACGCGTAAAAAATATTCTTTCGATTGTTGGTTTGAGTGATCGTTTGTTTGAAAACTCGACAACTCCGGAAGTTGCACTTACTCATACCGTGGATTGGTTTGAAGTCGATGGGAAACTAAATGATTTTAGACGCAGTTCACGGGATTATTTTGAGCGAGCATTAAAGTGCTTAAAAGGTGAGGAAGCATGATTGAATTCGTTGAGAAAGAGCACTGTTCGGGCTGCACAGCTTGTATGGCAGGCTGTCCCAAGGATGCCATATCAATACGCCCTGATGCAGAAGGATTCCAATACCCAATTATTGATAGAGATCGGTGCATAGAATGTGGAAAATGTACAAGGATATGCCCCATAACAAACCCGTTGCAGAAAAATTCTGTGATAGCTTCCTATCTTGCCATAAATAATAACAAGGCGCAGCGAGTGGCTAGTGCATCTGGTGGACTATTCAGCGTCATCGCACAATATGTCCTAGGCTGTCACGGAGTGGTTTTTGGTGCCGCATACGACAAAAATCTAAAAGTTAAACATATCGCAATAGAAAATGAAACAGACCTGGTGAAACTGCAAATGTCAAAATACGTTCAAAGTGATTTGGGCAATACATTTAGACAAGTCAACCAGTATTTGAACGCAGATAGACTGGTTCTATTTTCTGGCACGCCATGCCAGGTAGCAGGACTTAAAGCATATATCGGCAGAGAGGACGCAAATCTGCTTCTTTTGGATCTGGTCTGTCATGGAGTCCCATCGCCAAAGCTATTTCAAGACTACAAATCTGCACTTTCAAAAAAATATGGAAGTGAAATTCAAAATATATATTTTCGGAGTAAAGTGCTCGGTCATCATTTATCCACGATTGCAGTTCGCTTTTCAAACGGGAAGTTGATTCATAGCAGACGCTTAGTAAAATCTTACCCAAGATTATGGTTTGCCGGATTGGCATCACGCCCTTCCTGTTATGCTTGCAGCTTTAAAGAAGAAGATCGAGTGAGCGATTTCACCTTGTTTGATTCATTTAAATCCGCAGAACAATACGACTTTAAGGATGATGATTTTGGATTATCCAATGTGTATATTCGTACACAAAAAGCACTGGATTTATGGACGAAAGTAGCAGCACAAGTTACTACTGTGAAAACGGAAGCTGCGGTCACTACAAAGAATGACGGAGACATGATTTATAAATCCGCAGTGAAAAATAACGCACGTGCGGCATTTTGGCATGATTATGGACAGCTATCCTATACAGAATTGATTGATCGGTACATTCCATATTCCAAAAAAGAAGCCGCTATGGACTTTCTTAAACGAATCATGGTTCGGACACATTTAAGCCAAAATTTGAAGATTAAAAAAATCCTGTTCAAAATTAAAAAGCAAAGGAAAAAGACATGAAAGTAATTGCATTTTATCTGCCACAATTCCATGAAACCCCTGAAAATAATGAATGGTGGGGACAGGGGTTTACCGAATGGAATAATATGAAGGCGGCCAAACCGCTGTTTGACGGGCATAATCAGCCACGAGTTCCACTTAACAAAAATTATTATAACCTCCTGGATGAAAAAACGCTGGAGTGGCAGACGAAAAT
Organism: Flexilinea sp.; assembly: GCA_963615825.1. Classification (GTDB taxonomy): domain Bacteria; phylum Bacillota; class Clostridia; order Oscillospirales; family Oscillospiraceae; genus HGM13006. Next base: position 38,938 of record CAVEIY010000001.1, on the reverse strand, counting down.
TGCAAAAACGCACGGCATATATGGTTTCTGTTGCTACCATTATTGGTTTGGAAGCAAGATGCTTCTTGAAAAGCCAATGGAAATCTACCTGATGGACCAAAATTGTGATCTGCCATTTTGCTTTTGCTGGGCAAATGAAACATGGACAAATGCCTGGGCCGCAGAAACAGCATCTGATCGAAAGACGTTGATCAAACAGGAGTATGGCAATCATGACGAATGGGAACGTCACTTCCAATATCTGCTTCCTTTTTTCAGGGACAAGCGGTATATCAAAGAAGGAAATAAACCGCTGTTTGTGATTTATCGTCCGCAATATATTCCAGAGCTGAATGCACGGTTGGCTTACTATAACAGGCGAGCACAAGAAGAAGGCTTTGACGGTTTGGTGTTTGCTGCACAGCATGTATCTTTTTATGCCGAAAAAGGCGTTGATAAGTCCATGTTTCAATATCAAATTGAATATCAGCCGGGATTTGCATTTTATGATATGAGTTCCTGGATGCAGAAGCAAATGAGCGTCATGAAACAGAATGCTCAGACATGGGCCAGAGATCACTTGAAACACTTCAAATCTGTAAAAAAGGCGAATTTACAGAAATTATCGTATGATGACGTGTGGAATACCATTTTAAACAGGAAGGCACAACCTGGGATGATTCCGGGCGCATTTGTGGATTGGGATAACACGCCAAGATATAAAGAAAAAGGTCGTGTGTTGACTGGTGCAACACCTCAGAAATTCAAAGAATATTTCGGAAAGCAGCTAAAAAGAGCGCGAGACGAATATCACTCCGACTATATTTTTGTCTTTGCATGGAATGAATGGTCAGAAGGCGGTTACCTGGAGCCTGATATGAAAAATCAGTTTGGCTACTTGGATGCGATTAAATCGTGTGTTGATGAATTAGAAAGTGAGAACTAAAATGGCAGAGCTATTATCAGATAATAAACTGAAAACCATCGCATTTTACTTACCTCAATACCATGCTATTCCAGAGAATGACAAGTTCTGGGGGAAAGGTTTTACGGAATGGACAAATACCAAAAAGGCAATTCCTTTATTTGAGGGCCACTACCAGCCTAAGGTTCCGCTAAACGAAAACTACTATAACCTGTTAAACGACAATGTAAAAGTCTGGCAGGCAAATTTAGCAAAACAGTATAATGTATTTGGCTTCTGCTATTATCATTACTGGTTTAAAGATGGAAAAAAGCTGCTTGAAAAACCGCTAGAGCAAATGTTAAAGAACCGCGATATTGATATTCCCTTTTGCATGTCTTGGGCAAATGAAAACTGGAGTAAGCGCTGGGACGGTGGTAACCAGGAGATTATTGCCGAACAGGATTACGGGGCAGAAGATGATTGGGCGCAACATTTATTTTATATGGTTCAGTTCTTTAAGGACGAACGGTATATTACATTAAATGGTGATCCGGTTTTTCTTATATATAAGCCTGAAGAAATTTCTGACCTGCATCGTATGGTTGCATATTGGCAGTCTGAGATTAAAAAATATGGATTTAATCGAATCTGTTTGATGATTCAGAATTCCGGCTGGTATTTTTCACCATTTTATGATGATAGAGATTTCGACTATCAGGTTAAATTTGAGCCTTATTTCTCAAAACAATACGCAGAGAAGAATTTAAAAAAAATAAAATTTCTGCAAACGTCCTACCGTATTTTGAAAAAGGTTAAATTGGAAAAGCCAGTTTATGCATTTGTGAAGCGTCGAAAAAAAGCAATTGGGAACGGAAATGATAAACCGCTGTCGATTTTTAGTTATGATAAAGAATGCAGAGATATTCTAAATGGACCTCATTCAAAAAAATTGGTACAGGGGCTGTTTACAGATTGGGATAATACAGCGAGAAGAAAAAACGGCTTTGTTTTCAGAGGCGGAAATCCAGAGAAATTTGGAAACTGTGCGAAATCTCTCTTCAAACAAATGCGAGAACAGGGTGACCTGCCGCTCGTCTTTATTAATGCATGGAATGAATGGGCCGAAGGTGCTTATTTAGAGCCTGACGAAAAGCACGGCTATGCATATCTTGAGCAGTTACAAGATGCTATAGCAGAATATAATAGGGGATAATGATTGACTTTAACCAATGATCTGAACATGCACAGGACAACTATTGTATTTATGTAATTCGTGCAGGGATAAAAATTTAAGAAAGAGAACGCTATTTTATGAATGCCAGAGAATTCGGAAAAGTTACATTAACACAATTATATTTGTATGCGCTATCATTATATGTTTTTTTTAGCTATGCAATTTTAGGCGTGCAGTGGGTTGGGTTATTTTCTACACTGAAAAACGGCCTTCAACTATTATTGACTTACCTTATACCGTGTTTATTGGCGATTTGCTTTTTATTGGGTTTATTGAAAAAAAGAACATGGTTTCAATTAATATCGTTAATGATAATTGCTTGTGCTGTATATTCGTCAAGCAAAATACATGATAATGCGCTTGTTTATACCGCAGCCTTTATTTTGCTGGCTCGCGGAATTGATTACAATAAAATCGTAAATTCTTTATTTAAAACTGCATTATTTTCGGTTTTACTCTTAATATTAGCTACCGTTACGGGTTGCGTCAATGATAATCAGATTCGATTTACATATGCGTGGGGGAGATTGTACGGACATACAATGGGGACCTCACATCCTAACAATTTTGCAGCGTATGTAATGACCGTTCTTTTCCTTTGGATATACAAGAATAAAGGTAAAAAGTCATCTTTAAAGCTAATATGTACTGACCTCATTGTGGGTTTCATTGTTTTTGCGCTGACAGCATCTAGGACAAGTTTAATTGTAATTTTATCATTTTCTGTAATTTATTCACTCTACAAAATGATGATAAAAGTCAATGCTGAACGGTTAATTCATTTATTAAAGCTGGCAATCATTGCTGTTTTTGTGGTTTCAATCTATTTGATGAATCCCATAGGGCATACTGGCGCAAATAAGATTTTAGCTGACCTAACATTTACAACACGTTTTACATCAGCATACAATATCTACCAGCAATATGGTATTCACCCTTTTGGATCTAATATTACATTTGTAAGTTCTGTTGTTTCCGCACAGACAGGAAAAGCTTCTGTAATCCTTGATTCGGCGTACTTAAACTTATTATTGTATCGTGGGTATATTGCCACAGGATTGTTTGTAATTGCAATCATCCATTTGTTTAAAAAAATCGGAAACCAAAAAGACTACATTTTAATGATCATTGCAGCATTATTTGTTGTGGACGGGTTAATGGAGCAAAATGTATTTATGATTTATTGCAATTTTTCGCTATTATATATTTTTGCGCTACCGTCAGATAACCGAGAATTGGGTCAGCATTCTAACGTTAATCTAAAAATACGCATGAGGTAAGATTGTGACGATATATTCTAAAATTAAAAGAAAAATTGATTTGATTTCTACAGAGCCAAATATTATGAATAACTCTCAGGTTGTAAAAGAATTTGGTGCATATGTTGGCAGAACTCTTAAATGGTTAAATATTGCAGACGCGCTTACTGGATATAGAACATCCTTTTACAAAAAGAAGCTTTCGAGTTTCATTGAAAAAGATTTCAAATCTCTTATTAATGAATACAGAACACAAAATAGCAATGTGCAAAATGTTGATTTAAATAAAAAAACACATGTGTGGGTCCTATGGTGGCAGGGTCCGGATTGTGCGCCCGATATTGTAAGAGAATGTATAAGAAGTCAACAGAGGAACTTGAGTCCAGATCAATACGAATATCATTTGTTAACGGAAAATTGCGTTTGGAATTATGTGTCGCTTTCTGATAATATCAAAGCGAAATATAATAAAGGACAAATAACATTAACCCATTTGTCAGATATTATTCGAGCAAATTTGTTGTCCAATTATGGCGGAATCTGGATGGATGCCACTATTTATATGTCTGAATCATTTCCCGAAGAAGTCAGAGCGTTTCCTTTTTATAGTAACAGGAAAAATCTTGATTCTATGAATCAAAAAAAAATGATTTCATCTGGAAGATGGACATCATATTTTATGAAAGCAGAACCGGGAAATCAGCTGCTTCAATTCATGTGTGATGCTTTTGAACTCTATTGGGAGAAGCATAATGCCCTAATTGACTATTGGCTGATTGATTATACAATCTATGTGGCGTACAAAAACATTCCCGCGATACGAGGAGAGATTGATTTGATTCCATATAATAATCAGAATATTTTTAATCTTTTTATTTATAGGAATGAACCATATAACGCGGAAGAATTCAATGAGTTGACTAAAAACACAATCCTACATAAGCAGTCGTATAAGTATAACTATACAAAGGTGGATGAAAAAGGGAACCTGACCAATTGGGGATATATATGTACAAGGTGAAGAACATGAGTCTTAATAGTGATCGAATAAAAAACACAAAGAGAAATGCTATATGGGGAATTGTAAATAAGTTCATTGCGATTCTCCTTCCGTTCATTACCCGAACAGTATTAATCTACGTTTTAGGGGTTGAATATGTTGGTATAAATGGATTGTTTTCTTCCATCCTTCAAGTTTTAAGTTTGGCAGAATTAGGGTTTTCCGGTGCCATTGTATATAGTATGTATAAACCCTTGGCAGAAAACAACAAAGCCGTAGTATGTGCATTGTTACAGTTCTATAAAAAAATATATCGTTGCATTGGCGGTATTGTGCTGATAATTGGAGTTGCATTAATTCCTTTTTTGAAATACTTGATTTCAGGATCTTGTCCAAGCGATATTAACATATATGTTGTTTACATAATTTATCTTCTTAATACATCTTGTAGCTATTTTTTATTTGCATATAAAAAATCCTTACTCTCTGCGTTGCAACGACAGGATATCATAAGCAAGGTTGCAATGGTTAATAAAATCGTCAGTAGTTTTATACAGATTGCAGGCTTGCTTCTCCTGAAACAGTATTATATCTTTATTGCGGTCTTACCGCTGATGTCTTTGTTCGATAATTTACTCTGCGAGTTTCTGGCCAAAAAATATTATCCACAGTTTGAATGCTATGGAAAACTTGATAAGAAGTATAAAGATGATATTATCGAAAAAACCAAGGGCTTACTTATTCACAAAATTTGTGGCGTTACACGAAACTCGTGCGACAATATTTTTATATCCATGTTTTTGGGATTAACGCCGGTTGGCATATACAGTAATTACTATTATGTTATGAGTTCTGTAAGAGGCATTTTGGACGTTCTTACGATTTCCATGAGCGCTAGCGTGGGTAATAGTGTTGCTGTAGAAAGTGTAGACAAAAATTATAAAAACCTCAATTTATTTACATTCATATACGAATGGTTATGCGGCTGGTGCACTATTTGTTTGCTGTGTCTTTTTCAGCCTTTTATGCGAATATGGGTTGGAGAAAAAGCGCTCTTTTCGTTTGATGTTGTAATTGCAATTTGTATATATTTTTATGTATGGACAATCGGTGACATTAAAAGTCAATATGCTGACGCTGCCGGCCTTTGGTGGAAAGATCGAATCCGTGCATCTGTTGAAGCAATTGCAAATGTTGCTTTTAATTATATTCTTGTCAAGCACTGGGGAGTATTCGGAATTGTGATTGCAACAGCGATCTCAATCCTGTTTATTGGATTCCCTTGGGGCACAAAAATCGTATTCGATAACTACTTTAAAGGGAAAAGCTTTTTGCAATATATGCGCAATGAAATACTTTATGCAGTAGTTACAGTTGTAGTCTGCTTTATTACTTATAAAGTTTGTAGCCTTATTCAGTTTTCTGGAATTTGCGGACTTATTTTAACTGCAATTATTTGTATTGTGGTCCCAAATATTCTGTATATATTGGTTTATTCCAAATCACGTTATTTTAAAGAGGCGGTTCAATTTGTAACGAAAACTGTTGTAAAGAGGTGACTATCTTTGGTTTCAGTCGTGATACCAGCTTATAACCGAGAAAATGTGATTAAAGAGGCGATTAATAGTGTTTTGTGTCAAACATACACAGATATTGAAGTTATCGTGGTTGATGACGGATCTACCGACGAAACATCCCGAGTTGTTCAGTCTATTCAAGATTCAAGGCTAAAATATTTCTATCAAGAAAATGCGGGCGCTTGTGTAGCACGAAATAAAGGTGTTGCGCTTTCCCATGGAGAACTGGTGGCCTTTCATGATAGTGATGATATTTGGCATCAAGACAAATTAGAAAAACAGATAAAAGCGATGGAAATATCAGGCGCAGATCTTGTTTTTTGTAAACTTGTCAAATATTATGCGAATGGAAAAACTCAATTGTTACCGGATTCAATAGGTGAGGGGTTTTTGAATCCCGTCGAAAACTTGTTTGGAATAGGGACACAAAGCCTATTAGCAAAAAAAGAAGTATTTGAAAAATGCCCATTTGATATTTCGATGCCACGCTTTCAGGAGTTTGAAATGCTAGTCAGAATTGCAGAAAAGTATCGAATTTACTGTCTTGATGACGGGCTGGTTGATTATAAAATTGGCAATGATTCTATAAGTAGTAATCCTGAAAAGCTCTATAAAGCCTGCGATTTAATTTTACAGAAGCATCCGTCTTTTCAAAAAAAATATCCTAAAATGATGCATGTTATGGCTAGTGCGTTACAGGATGCCGGCAATGAACTAAAAAAAGCAGGAAATGAGAGCTACAAAAGGTTTTATAGCAAAAGTCTAGCATATGATAACTCGTTTAAAAGAAAAATTTCGATTTTTGTTAGAAGTCTAAAGTAAGAGGCTCCATTAAGTTTGAGCAGATTAAATTGAGGCGAATGAAAAAAGTCATTGATACCCCATTTACTGTGATCAACATGGATGTTTCAACCATAATGAACAGCACTCAAAAAATACAAGAAAAAGGCATGTACAAAACTGATTGGTTCTCAGACATGTGGCATACCAGTGGCGGAAGTTCACTGTGTTAGAAAATAACGCAAATGCAAGCCCGCCCTACGCTGTGCAAAACTTTGCACACTTCCGGCAGTTACCATACTTATAAGCATACTAAAACATGGTTGCTAAAACCGCTCAAATTTTATATTTCATGCGTTTTCCCCCACGGCAAGCGTGGCGGAAAACGCAATGCAAAAGCCGCTGATTTCTTATGAAATCAGCGGTAATTTTATTACAGGGCAGCGCCCAATTTTAACGAGCACCTCATTCGATTGTACTTGCGATGTCCAGATTCCCGTGTCAATCTTCCTAGGGGATTATTTCAAATCATATAGCGCCGCAAATATATTCCAGATCTCAGCTATAACAGCAACGCTCACGCTCCCGATGTCGGCTAACACGTTTAAACCGCAGTAATGATAATGCTTCCAACATAGCTGCTCCCGGGTTCCAGTTTAGTGGGAATCCCATCTACTGTCATAGCTGCATGTTCGATGGAGCTGCTTTCATCCACGCTCAGTTTTGTAAGATAACTGGTGCCTTGCGGAGTCCAAACCGACTGATTCTGCAATACTGCAATAACGCCATTATTCACCGCCATTGCTGGGATATTGATTATCCTTCCCAGTTCTTCACAGTTCTCCTTTGAAATTTTTTTCACGATATGCCGAACTGTAGTCGCAGAAATCATGCCAGTCAACTGAACCTTGCTCAGCGTAATCTGCATATTTTTCGCCTGCTCCGCCGGCTTCTCATCCGGTTTAGGTGGAGGCGGCATACCTGGCCCACCATGGCCTCCTGGTCCATGCGGATCGCCCAACTCCGGCCCGGTATCATACTTGCGATTGGTCGTTCCGTTAAAGAAGTTGCCCACCAGGGTCATATTCCGGAATATGGCGCGGACCGCCTCCTCATCTGCGGCTGTCAAATCGCGCTCCGGATTCTTTTTATCCGGCTCATCATTATCCACAAAGTACTTTTGGGGGTTTCTCGGGTCATCGGTATCCATTACCTGAAGGATCGTTCCATTTCCCGGCTTCAATACAGCATTCTCCACCTCGAATCGGGTCGAACAGCCTTTTACCACAAAGGTTGCCTCGCCCGATTCCATTTGGCTGTCTCCGTTTACCATCACAATTCCAGAATTGCGGAAGCACATTACCCCAAATCGTCCTGCATGGACGTCAGATCCTCCGGTAATTACCGTACTGGCCGGTCCATTTGCCACAATCGCCGCATAATCCGGAACATTCACCCGGCAGTGATCTATGGTATTGACCGTATCCAACAGGGCAAATGTGCCATAGCCGCTGGGGCCAGTGACTCGAATATCGCAATCCTTCAAGTACAGTCTACAACGCTCCACACCATCTGTAGACATGGCTCCCCACTCTGCGGCCGTAATGGTGCAGCGATTATACACCGCTTCTGCGCATTCCGCCAGGTTCGTTGCACGACTATTGCCCCGAAGTCCCAGCATCCATGGGACTCGTTTCATTTTTCCTGCTGCAATGGAATCCTGATAATCGTAGGGTAACACACCGCCGGACGTATATATGGTTGAATCATTCACTTCCAACCGGCTATGACCACCGCCAAACAAAGCACTTCGTGCTGCTCCTCGGACTGTAATTGCAGACCGATTCATAGTGATCTTTCCGGTTCCCGCCGTAATGATTCCTGCGCCTTCGCCCACCGATTCATTCTCTCCATTTCCGATACACTCGATCACTGCATCATTTATCACATAATCCTGCGCAGAATCAATGTAGAGCGCAGAGAAGCAGTCTCCCTGACTCGATACTTTTAAATTGGAAATCTCTCGTTCTCTAACGGTTCCACAAAGCACCGCAGCCTGAACCGACTTTTCGGGCACCAGTCCATTCTCTCCAATACAGATGGCTGTTCTAAGGTCGGACTGCGCCATCGTTCCCACCCGAATCGGCTCTGTTACGGTGAGCACAATATCACCTTCATAGGTGCCAGGTATCGGGTTTACCTGTATTCCGTTATAGGTCATGGTAAGAAGCTTTCCGTCAGGCGCTTTAAGTTCCGCTCCGGGGGCAAGCTTTAATCCAAACAATCTGGTTGTTTCTTCAATTACAACGGTCTGCTCAATCACTCGGAATTTCTGCAAGTATATGCATCCTTTCTCAGCCGGTTTCCCAGCCGACAGGGAACCCATTGGCTTCCCCGTCGGCAACGGAATAAAATGTTCTCCTAGGCGATTATAATTCTGCCAACATAGCTTCCCGCAGCAAACTCAGCGGGGTTGCCGTTTACGGTCATCGACGGCACGCTGCCATCGCGCCGAAGAACCTTGGCACCTTCCGCAAGGATCAGCTTATTTAAATAGTTGGTGCCATCAATCGTCCAGGTAGAAGTGCCGTCCAATTCCACCACAACGCCGTTATTGATCGCAGGCCGCGGGGTATTGTTGACCTCGCCTAGTTCTTCGCAGTTGGTCTTATCAATCTTCGGAACTCGATGGGTGGCTTTAGCAGAGGTAATGCTGCCGGTTAGCGTCGAGCCCTGCAGCGAGACAGACAAATTCATCGGACCATTTCCCATCATTCTGGAGAATTTGGGAATGGTTCCATCAGGCAGCGGCTCAATGGGAGGACCGCCGGGTTCTCCGGGCAGCGGCTTCAGCGGAATAAACTCAAACTTCAAGTCACTGGTTGCGTTGTAAATGCTGCCCTCAATCTCTGTATTCTTCAGAATCACAAAACAATCCTCACTGCGAACCGTCTTTGTAAGATCCCGTCCTTCAATCGGCTGCTCATTGTCAACGGGATCAGAGTAGGATCCCGCTGGATTAAAGGGATCATCCGTATCCATCATCTGAAGCAAAATCTTTCTCCCGGATTCAACCACCGCATCTTCAATCTGATAGGTACAGGGGCAGCCCTTTGTCAGGAACGCAGTCTCTCCGGCATGTATCTCACAACCCGGCTGAATATCAAACAGGCCATCTACCAAACGATAGCTCATACCGCCGAACCGTCCCGCCTGGACAACCGTGCCATTTTTGACCACAAAGGTAGCGTTTGCCATGGAACTGACCATACCATAGTCCGGGACTGTAATCATGGAGTGATCCAGTGTCACAACCGTATCCAGCAGCGCAAATGCACCATATCCGCTATTTCCGGTAATACGAATATCGCAGTCCTTTATGTAGGAACGGACCTGGCTGACACCGTCTGTAGACATAACGCCCCAGCTCTCTGAGGTGCATTTACAGCGATTAAAATAGGCTGTGGTATAATCCGCCAAATTGGTGGCACGGCAGTTTCCCCGTAGGCCCAACATCCAGGGCACACAGCGCATTCCACCAGGCTCGATACTGTCCACATAGTCTGGCGGCAGCACCCCGGGCTTTCCTTCAATCACGCAGTCGTTTACAACAAGCGTTCCGTGTTCACCGCTAAATATTGTACCGCGAGCTGCGCCATGCGTTGTTAGGTGCGAACGATTGATGGTGAGCTTTCCTGCCCCAGTGGTCATAATTCCTGCACCCTGGCCAATAAAATCATTGCTTCCGTTCCCATGGAAATGGATTTCAGCATTTTGAATGGTATATTCGCCATCGCCTGCAACAATAACACCGTTAAAATTCTCTTCGCTGCTAGTAATCGCAATGCCCATCGCCTCACCATCTGCCACTGTTCCACCAGTCACTGCCGCAAGAACCGATTTCTCCGGCACAACCTTTCCGTCCTCGACGTATAGGGCACTGCGGAAAACCGCATCGCAGACAGCGTGAATCGGAATATCATCCGTAACCGAGAGCACAATATCGCCCTCATAGGTGCCAGGTACAATTGGCACATTTTCGCCGTTGAGCGTCATAGTAAGCTGCTTCCCCGGTGGAGCAGAGAGCTTTGCATTTTCGCGAATCACAAGTCCAAACAGCTCTGTGGTATCTTCCAGAACCCATTCGGTTTCCACAACTTTAAAAACCTTCATTCGTTTCCCTCCTGTGTGCGCTCAGGCCAGGTTTCAAATGGCTCCGGGGGGACGGGAATGGCAGGAACGCGTTTTTTCGGATTATATTTTGTACTGATGCCAGCAGGCAGGTCATTGCTGCGCAAGGGCTTCGGCGGGGGAGGTGCAGCCGTGCCATTATCCGATTTTGACGGCACCATCATTCCCATCGGGTCCTCATCCACCCACGATTTATCTGTCGGCACCGTAAATACCTCATACTTGCGCATATGCCATATCTTCCAGCCGTCCTCTTCCAGAAAGAAGTCACAATCATATTTCACCCAGGCCCATAGCCCCTTTTTCCCTGTGGGCATAGACGCCGTAGCCAGGCCGGGAGAAATCCACACGCCCCTGGCTGTTTTACAATCCGCAGCAACCTCAATCACCGGTGTATTGACGTCATGGATCACAAGCGCCGGGTCAGCGCTGAGATCCACAGCATGGTCCACCTCGAAGCAGCGATAGGCCGCATTCGGGCCGGTATAGGTCCCCGACGGCATTTCAACCCGCAGGTCATCCCGGTGGGAAAAAAGCGCCGTTACCGCCGGTAGATTTTCATTCATGCGATGGAATACATATTTCCCCATGACGTTGGAAATCGCAATATAAGCCTCTACCCTGGCAAGTCTTTGTTCTGCAGTTAACACTGACATCTGTATCTCTCCTTTTCTGTCCGGTGGACAAGGCCCCGGCGATCATACGTTCTTTTGGGTCCGAACGGTAAACAGCAGTCCTGTCGCAAGCACAGCCATTATCAGCAGCACATCAAAGGCACCATTCAAGGAGCCTGTAGCAGTCTGAATTGCGCTCATAAAGGAAACTGCAAAGGCAACGATAATATTTTGAATCGTCATCACATAACGGTTGACATGTGCAAAATGTGCTTGGCCATAAATGTGCATGGCAAGTGCCGGATACAGGCTGGCAGTACCGCCAGTAATGCAGCCAATCCCGAGCACAGCAAAGAACAGCAGCCATTCCATCCCCGGCTGTGCAAATCGGAAGGACAGCACTGTCATGATATAGGCAATGCCCAGGGTAATACAAGCCTTTGGCGCACCATATCGGTCATTGATCCAGCCAAACAGATAGCTAAGCGGCATGCCGCATACGGTTGCAAAAGTCAAGAGCATCAGCGTCAAGTCTTTCGGGAAGCCTACAGCAAGCATTCTTGGCATGAAATTGGGCATTACCGCTTTGATAATAAAGGTCAAAAACCCCATGCTGATAATCAATACCCATGTACCCCAGGATGTAAAAATACGTTTCAGCGGCCAGACTGCCTCCGAGTTTACCTGGGACGCAGTTGTGAACTGCTCCTGCTCTGCACCATCGGGATTCAGTCCAAATGCACGTGGGTTATCCCTGGACAAGAGCATTGTCAGTACCGCCAGGCCGGCAATTGCTCCGCTCAGGATCAAATACGAGGTACGGAAGCCCAATGCATCACACCCTTTGGTGAGCAGTGCGACAGATGTGGCCGTGTTAAACTGTGATCCAATCGTAATGATTCCGAGTGCTCTTCCGCGCCAGGTTACAAACCAATTTGCAATCAAGGTCGTCATGCCAAGGCTTACAACCTGAATCAGCAGCCGAATCAGGCACATGGCAATTGCATATACAATCAGACGATCAGAAACCGCAATTGCTGCCTGGCAAATCGCCATCAAAAGGATGGATGGAATAATAACAAAGTTTGGCCCCTTCTTTACAATGGCAGTGCCAAACACCAGCGTCCCCGGTACCGCCAGCAGCGCGCCAATGGTAACCGGGGTTGTAATTTGCAGGGTTGTCCACCCTCGCAGCTCCGGCAGATAGGTTTGCAGCACATTCAGATTGTCTCCGGGTAAACAGGAATAAAAATATTGCATGAAAAAACAAACAAATATGATTCCTGCTCCGTGAATGAGAAATTTTTTATTCTTTGTTTTTGTCATAAAATCGCCATCCTAAAGCGCCAGCGCTGCAAAATAGCCTTCTGTTACCGCATCATGAATCTTTCTCGCGCGGTTGCAATCGCCCACTGGGTAAAAGTCTATATCGGCGGTATAAAGCGTGTCCGTTTCTTCGGTTTTCGCTCGCATTCCGGCCGCGTAAACAATCGTATCCGCCGGAATCGTCACCATCGTGCCATCCGCCGCTTCTGCCTGTACGCCGACTTCTGTAATTCCAGTACAGCGGTGTCCGGTATAGATCTGAATACGGCTTCCAAGCTCCTGCATCAACGCCATTCGATGCAGCGGAGCATCCTCCTGCGCAATGGCAGGAGCCATCTCCAAAATAGTAACCGTATGGCCCAAATCCGCAAGATATAGTGCAGTTTCACAGCCCACAAGACCGCCACCGATTATCGCAACACGTGCGCCAAGTTCGGCGTCTTTCTCATGCGCGCTCATTGCCGAAATGGCACCGGACGCTTCAAGTCCCGGAATCGGCGGCAGAATGGGCGACGATCCGATGGCGCAAATCACTGCATCTGGCTGGAACGACGCAATCATCTCGTTTGTCACATTGGTATTCAGCTGAATCTCCGCACCGCTGGCCTGTGTCTGGCCCACAAGATAATCCCGATATTGCTTCAAATCGTCCTTTCGTGGATCCGTATCCACATGGTTCAGTAGTCCTCCCAGCCTTCCGGCTTTCTCGCAGAGAATTACCTGATGTCCCTGCTGCCGGGCAGTTATGGCTGCGCTCATCCCCGCAGGTCCTCCGCCAATGACCAGCAACTTCTTGGACACAGTTGGCATCGCTTTCTTTCCAAGGCGATGTTCGCTGCCTACAGTTGGGTTTACCGCACAGGATAGATGCCTGCAATCGTTCATGCTTTTCAGACAGTTGAGACAGCGCAGGCAGGGACGCACCGGAATGCCATGCCGTGCCTTGTTTGGAAAATCGGGATCTGCAATCAGAGCGCGCGCAAGGCTTACAAAGTCTGCCTTCCCTGAAGCAATAATATCTTCGGCTTCTTCCGGGGAGGAAATTCCTCCCACCGTTGCCACCGGAATATGGACATTCTTTTTGATCGCCTCTGCCAGATAGACATTGCAGCCATGGGGCAGCAAATTAGACGGGAACATCCGCATAAGACCCGATGGGACACCGTGGAGCCCGGCTGATACATGCAAAATATCCACCTTCGTCTCAATCATTTTACAAAATTCAATCATATCCTCCAGGTGGAATCCATCCTCGACAAATTCATCTCCACTGATGCGAAGCTCAATTACAAAATTCTTTCCACAGGCTGCTTTAATTGCGTCCACTACCTCCACGCAGAGTCTTGCTCGGTTTTCCAGACTGCCGCCATACTGGTCTTTCCGCTGATTAGATCGTGGTGAAAGGAACTGTGACAGCAGCCAACCGTGACCGGCATGTACAGTACACATTTCAAAGCCGCACTTCTGAATTGTTTTTGCACCCTCTGCATATTTTCCCACGATGTAGTCAATCATGGTCTGATCCATTGCGTGAATTTTTGTCCCGTCCGGCTTGACCGCATCCATCGGGCCAATTGGCTCATTGCCATGATTAAACGCCGGCACTGCGATTTTTCCGCCATGGCTCAGTTCAAGGCTGGGAATTGCTCCATACTGCCGGATTGCTGCCGCCGCTTCCGACAAGGAGGCCAGCGCACCAGGGGTATCCAGCTGAAAGGAGTTAAATTGTGTTGCACCATAACGCGGTTCAACCGGCGTATCTCCAATTGTCACCTGCGCAGCGCCACCACGTGCTTTACGGGCCTGATATGCAATTCCGTAATCATTAATGTGACCGTTTGAGTCCTTCTGACGAATCTGTGTCGGCGCTGCAATAATTCGGTTTTTAAACCGGAGCGGTCCGACACGGATTGGAGAGAACAAATGTGGATATGGGTTCATTTTCCCCCTCCTATCTATCTTTTCTATCATTATGATAAATTGAAAATTACCATAAGTCCAATATATCCGGGTGCCGTTTTTTATGTTTGTTATGTATTTTAGTGCATTAATCATCTGATAATTGATTGATTTTCTCAGCGCATTTGATATAATAAATGAAATCAGTATTCAGGAGGACACGCAATATGGAGCTTCTGCAAATGCGCTACTTCATCAAGATTGCTGAATCCGGCAATATGACAAAGGCCGCTGAAGAGCTGTTTATCTCCCAGTCCTCGCTCAGTCGAACCATTGCACGGCTGGAAAGCGATTTAGGGGTGCGGCTGTTTGATCGCATTGGACGTCAAATCTATCTCAACGATTTTGGCCGTGTCTTTCTTGCGAGAGCAAAACAGGTTTTTCTGCAATTAGAGGAGGCCCAGCGGGAAATTCAGGACCTTCAGGGCAACGGAACCCATACCATTCACGTTGGAATTACCATCCCGGGAATTCTGACATTCTTCTTGGACCGGTATGTGATCCTTCAAAATCAATTTAAGCTGTCACAGCTCTTTCTACAGCGAAATCAGGCTATGGCATATCTGAACGACAGCATTGTTGACTATGTCATTTCCGCAGACCGGATTGAAAGTGATCGGATTCAGTGGACACACCTGTTGAACGACAGCATTCTGGCACTTCTTCCAGAGCAGCATCCCTTGTCTAAATATGAAGTGCTTTCCCTGTCTCAGCTCGTGGGCGAACCGATTGTCAGCACCCCACACGGCTATGGCATCCGTCCGCTGATGGAGGACTGTTTTTCCACAGTTGGCGCCTCCCCCAATATTGTATTTGAGGAAAGTGATCCTTCTCTCATTTTCAAGCTGGTCCGCAATAATGTGGGAATCGGATTTATCTCCCAGCACAATCTGGTCAATCATCTCAAGCTGGAGAACTGCTTGGATAATCCCAGGATCCCCGGCATCGAAATGCGCATTATTTCGGACTCCTGTGCAAAAATGGACATTGGAATTGCGGTCTTGCGAAATCGCTATCAATCAAAACAGGATCATCTGTTTTTATCCATTCTGACGGATTATTGTAAAGACCTTTCCTCTGTGATGCACCCTGAGGATTATCACCCCCCTATCTAACCAAGAAAAGCGCTGTGTATCGTAACTTACTACCATACACAGCGCTTTTGATAAATTAGCTGCCTTTATGACGAGGCTCTGTCGCTCTCTTTACAATTTCTTTTGCCGCTTCAACGCCAATCACCTCTGGTGCCATGGGCTTGATGGTCAACAGCAGAACAGCAAAGATTGCAGTAATGATGACATGGATGACATAGGCGGGGGTAAAGGAGCCTGTCAAATCACTGATAATCGACAGGAAAATCAGCGCGCCACTCATAAACAGGTTTTCAATCATTGCCGAAACGCTATTGGCCGTCACAAATGCTTTTCTGCCAAAGGTATACGCCTTAATAGAAGGGTTGATGTTCGGGAAGCACCCCGTCACTGCGCCCACGCAGAAAGTAGCCACATAGACCAGCCAAGCACAGGCAGGCGTAATGAAAATCATACAGAGCATCAGTACGATCATAAACATCCAGACAAAAAAGGCAGCCTTATTGGTACCGAATTTATCGTCGATTACACCGGAAATCATAGAAATCGGAATGCCCAGCAGCGAGCCGATGGAAAGTGCCACAATGGCAAGTCCCATATCCAGCCCTTTTCCCATAACCGTAATCCGGATCCACATCTGCATGGTTCCCGACATCGCCATTGCAAAAAACGCAATGGCAAAGGTAACAATCCAGTATTCCTTGGTGCGGATCATCGCCTTCAGGGTCCAAATGCTGGGGCTGTTCACATCGCCGTCCAGCGCAGCCAGTTCCTCCGGTGTGCGAACCACACCATCCACCGCCAGACCGTAATCCTCAGGATAGGATTTGCTGATAAACGTACTGGCAACGCAAAGAACCAGCACAACAATTCCAAACACAACAAACGTTGTAGAAAATCCCAACACAGCATTGCCTGCGGTCAACACCCCGGCAGTAGACGCAGAACTAATGGGACCCGCAATGGTTACAATGCCAAGTATCCGGCCGCGCCAGGAGTTAAACCAGTCCGTACAGAGCTTATATGTACCAAACTGATTGACCGTGGAGCACATACGTACAACGATTGCAGCCGTCGCATATCCCCAATAATGACCGCAAGTAACGCCAATCAGAATGACACAAATCCCCTGAATCAAAAAAGAAACGCGCAGCACCCGAAGGGTGGAAAACTTGTGATAAAGGACCGCCGCCAGTGCCAACAGCGGAATCGAGATCAGGCTTCCGATGGTCTGCGGAAGCGCAACCTGCGTATCTGACCAGCCAAACGTCTCTGGGAAATAGCTTGTGATTACGTTAATAGAATCAGAAGCAGCGCTGCTGTTTAAAAACATGAGAATTAATAGCACAATAATGATTCCCACCGCACGCCCACGAAACTTCGGCTCCATATCTGCTAATTTTACAGTTTCTCGTTTTGCGTCGTTTGTCATATTCCCTTTCTCCTTACATATTAAGTGTCCGAACAAAATCGGGAGTGCCGCTAACGCTTATGGCACTCCCGAAATTTCTTATTCAGGACTTTTCAGGCTCATAGCTGAAGCTTTCATCGAAGGTCTTATACGGTTCGGGTAGCGGGATTTCCAGCGGCAATGCGGTAATCCGATAGGAGCGATAGAAGCTCGTTGTGGGACGATCCGCAGTGGTGTAGTGACTATGGCCGCCGGTCTGATTGCCCTTTTCTGCATCCTTCTTCGGAGTAGGGCCACCGGGGCCGCCAGAGGGAACATAGTCCTCGGGATCATCGGGCATTCTCAGTCCAGCCATATGGACGGCATTGGTCACCCAGTCCTCTGTGCTGCCTGTTGCATAATAGGGGTTGTTGTTGAAATGCCAGATTCTCCAGGTTCCATCCTCGTTTACAAAGTCAATTGCTGTTTTCCACCAAATCCACATAGAACGCGGCTTTGGATCATTATCGTGGGTTTTTGCTACAGACTGCAGCGCAATGAATACACCGTGGGCCGTTTTGCGATCCTCCGCTATTTCAATAATCGGAGAACCGATCAGAGTTGACTCCAGCATACCGGCATGCTCACTGGGAAAATCGACATCAGGGAACAGCCGCTTCATCCCCACTGCATGGCTGTGCTCAAAGCCGAGTTCCGTGTCAACCAAGCTCCGATGTGCGCTCTCACGGCCTTCAAATACACCCCGCGCGCCAATTTCCACCGTAACACCGGGCGTATGATGCGCAATGAGGTCAAAGCGCTCTTCATACTTTCCCATTTCATAGTAGTGCCAGAACTTCGAGTAGACGTTCATAATCTTGCGGTAATCATCCACTCGGTCAAGCTTGTCCTGAAGTGCGGCAATTTGCTTTTGCAGCTCCTCTATTGTAACATTTTCCATAATTCATTCACCTTTCTAATATGGATTTTATTATATTGTCGATTGGACTTTTATTTCCCAGCAGCATACCGATCATATGCCACCTGGTAAATCTCTACGGAATCCTGAACGCCAAGGCTGTTCATGGTATCCACATAGTTCTCCCATTCTGTGTCAATGTCAACTGCGCCAATGATAAACTGATCAACCATCTCAAGGTAGTATGCATGGAACTCCGCATACAGATTGCTGTATCTAACACTTTCATCTGTCGTCAGCGAAACCTTAGCCGGCATCTCCCACGCCTGGTCATTGATGCTGGTATCATTCCAAATCTCATAGGCCTTGATCTGCGCATCCGTAAGCGTCGACTGTGTACGGTAGACATCCTTTACATAGGGTCCAATATCCAGGCAGTTCAGCAGAATCATGGTTTTCAGGTCAGAGCTGGGATCATTGGTCATCATCTCAGAAAACTGCGGCGTACCGGCTGCATCAAATTCAAACGTTACATCCTCAACGCCATAGTTAGCAAGCAAAGCACCTTCTTCCGTATACAGATAGTCAAATGCCGCGCATACCGTTTCCGGATCTGTGCAGGCGGTTGTAATCGCCATGTCCACCATTTCTGCATAGTATGCAAAGGTACCGCCAGTGTGAAGCATATCGCCTTCATTCCGAACCACCGTTCCAAGCGCCCCCCACTCTGAGCCTTCGACCACCTCATTAAGTGTCTGGAGCTTATTGATCTCAGTGGAAACAAGACCGATATTCTGAGATGCCACCAGGGAGACATCCTCAATTCGGAGATCATCTGCATTGGTGTAGAAATCCGGGTAAATTAGCCCTTCCCTGTACCACTGTTCCATTGTCTTTAAATAATCCTTGAAACTATCTTCAATGGGGCCGTAACCAACGACGCCATCGTCATTCACATAGAACGAGCCGTCACCATAATACGCATTCAGAATCGTTTCCGTTTCAAACACACCAGTACCATTCAGCCACATAGCCGCATTGGTATGCTCCTGTTCCTTGAAGGCCGTTAAAACATCATGCAGCGCATCCACTGTAGTGGGAAGCTCCATGCCTATGTCTCTGAGCCAATCATAGCGAATCGCCAGTCCATTCTCAGGAAGCAGATCATTGGAAATTCTGGAAAAACCAACAAGCTTGCCGGATTCGGTGCAAACTTTATTATAGGTATCCATACTGTAGGTAATCTTGGCAAAGAAATTGGGTGCGTATTCTCTCATGGTGTCGGTCAAATCATATACAAACTCATCCTCAATTGCCTGATCGCCGCCACCTGTATAGTCCGAGATAACATCCTGCATAACGTCATAGTATTCCTGAGACGCAAGCATCAGTGCAACCTCTGTAGCCTTATTGCCAGGATGCACAAGATGGATGTCCAATTTCAGACCCGTTCTCTCACAGAAGGTTTTCCACGCGATGTTTTCGTCGGCAAGCTGATTGATATTTCCGATCACCGCAGGGGACATAATCATGTACAGGGACGCTGTGATGTCATCCTCGGTCACAGGAAGCTCCACAGGGATGTCCGCTGCCTCGGTGGGATTTCCGGACTTTGTGGCAAAGTCGATGCCATACTTGGAGTAGGTTTCCTCATCCGGGAGTGCCTCGCTGCTTTCCGCCGATATCACTTCCTTGGCCGAGGGCTGCTCAACCTCGGGGGCCTCGTCCGGTTCCGCCTGGATCGACGAAGCCGATGCTCTGCTTGTCGTTGCAGATGCCGCTTCCTGTCCACAGCCAGAAAACAGGCTGCACAGCAAAGTCAGTGCCGTGAGGAGCGCAAGTATTTTTTTCATGGTGTTTTCTCCTTTCATCCACACCTGGGCTGCACCAGATATGTGTTTCCTGTATTTACAGTATAAGATTGAATGCTTGCATTGTCCAATATCAAAACGCACCAAAACGGCATCAAATAATGTATTAAAATACATTGTTTCCAGTTACTTTTCTTTTAGGGTGTCGCAAGGAATTTCCAATTCATTAAATCCGGAAGCGGCCATTCCTCTAGCAATAGACCTGTTCCGGCCTTTTGTCCTTTTCACATACCAGGCAATCCGCCGGATCCATACGCTCTATCCGCAGACAACTTGTGCAATTTACCGTAATAAAGACAATTACGAAAAAAATAACATTTTTCTCTTGACAAGCGCATAAAACAGGAGTATTCTATCTTCAACAATTTAATCATGCACTGATCGAAAGATCAAAAAGATAGAGGCGCAATGCTCATCAGTACCAAGTTCCATTGGAGCAGGAAATCCGGGATTTGGGAAAGGGATCGTTGCCGAAGTTGAAAACAGCACCTGAACTGTTTTCTGCTGGGTCGTCGGATAAGATCCGCCGGACTGTCACAGATTGTGGAGCGCTATCGGAACCCAATGGCCCAAAGAGGTCATTGGTGCAGCATATTTGGAGAAATTGCAGCCGTAAATGTTTCACAAAAACATTTACGGCTTTTTTCTATGCGCCGCAATGTATGAAACACCGTAAAAAACAGGCGGCGCCTGTTTTGGAAGCATAGCAACCGAACAGAAAGAAAGGAAGGCAAACCAAATGAAACTCAGAAACATCACCTCTCTCGTGCTGGCAGCAGCAATGACGCTGACGCTGGCCGCCTGTGGCTCCGGCAATACCACCAGCAATGCATCATCAGCCGCATCCACTGCCCAGACGGAAGCGGTCGCCGCCGCAAGCCAGGCGGAAACCGGAACCACCGAACAGTTCCGCGTGGGAATGGAATGTGCCTATGCGCCCAACAACTGGCAGGAAAGCGAAGCAACCGACAGCAACTGGCCCATTGAGAACGTAGCAGGCGCTTATGCAGAAGGATATGACGTGCAGTTTGCACAGGTAATTGCAGAAGGCCT
Source organism: Flexilinea sp. (assembly GCA_963615825.1). Classification (GTDB taxonomy): domain Bacteria; phylum Bacillota; class Clostridia; order Oscillospirales; family Oscillospiraceae; genus HGM13006. The sequence continues at coordinate 17,788 of CAVEIY010000001.1, read as the reverse complement.
GGGCAAGGAATTGGTCATCGTGAAGATGAGCTGGGACGGTCTGATTTCGGCGCTGAATCAGGGGCAGATTGATGCGATCATTGCCGGCATGATGGACACCGCCGAGCGCCGGGAATCCATCAACTTCAGCGATCCCTACCACGAAACGATTTACGGCATGATGGTCATGAACGATTCCCAGTATGCAAACGCGGCCTCGATTCAGGACTTCGCCGGTGCCGCTGTACTGGGCCAGCAGGGCACCGCGCTGGATACCGTAATCGACCAGATTCCCGACGTAAACCACCTGACCCCCGTGGGCAGCGTTCCTGACATGATTTCCCGGCTTCAGCAGGGCACCTGCGACGCGCTGGTCATTAACGTAGAAAACTCCTCCGGCTATCTGGCTGCCAACCCCGACTTCAAGGTCATTACCTTTGAGGATGGGAACGGCTTTGAGCTTCCCTCCAAGGGCGCCTGTGTGGGCATTCGGAAGTCTGACGACGCACTGCTGGAACAGGTCAACGAGGTTCTGGCAACCGTAGATCAGGCCACTCGCGACGAAATGTGGGATACCGCAGTGGCGAATCAGCCCCAGTAACGTGTAATCCCCGGACAGGGCACGATCCGGGAAAAATGCTGCGAAAAGCCGGTGCATTCGACTTTTCGCAGCATGGAAGGAGGCAATCGCATGAAAACAACATCCCATGGAAACTTCGTTACCCGGGATCATCGGTACGTCTACTTGGGCGGCAGTGTGGTCGCCCTGCTGGGGCTGAGCATGTGGCATTCCGCACCAAATCCCTATAGCTTTCTTGGCATCCATGCTCCGGTCGGAATCCTTATGGCGGCGATTTGCTGGTTGTTTCTCGCAGTCAGCGCTGTAGCTTTATTGATAAAATGGACGCACTGGAATACCTATGACGCTACGGTTATGAAACGTCCCGCCATTGTAAAGGGAAGCCGATACCTGTCCTATCTGGTCAGTATCGCCTGTTTCCTGTTTGTGCTGGATCGGTGGATTCTGAACCTGATTTATCTCATCGGGTCTTATGCCCACGCGGAAAGCAACCCGCAGAACTTCTTTGGCGGATTGGTATACATGACCAGCCGAAACGGTTCCACTTTTTTGACCGGCGTATGGACAACCGTTCGCCTGGCACTGTTCGGCACGGCAATTGCATTTTTGCTGTCCATCCTCATGGTGTTCCTGCGGATTCAAGCTCCGGACAAGCGGGATAATGATCTGGTCAAATTTCTGAAAATTGTTGCAAATAAATTTGCAAGCTTCTATATTTTTGTAATCCGCGGCACCCCTATGATGGTGCAGTCCCTGATTTTCTATTATGCGATTTTTAATCTGTTCAAGCGCACCAATCTGAGCGTTACGGAAATCAATCGCATCTGGAGCTTCTTCATCTCCGGCCTGGTTACCATCTCCCTGAATTCCACGGCGTATCTGGCCGAGGTGCTGCGGGGCGGCATTTTAGCCATTGATGCCGGTCAAATGGAAGCCGCACGCTCCTTGGGGATGACCCAGTGGCAGGCGATGGTAAAGGTCGTGTTCCCGCAGGCGGTAAAGAACTCCATTCCTGCCATTGGCAACGAATTTATTATTAACATCAAAGATTCCTCTGTACTGAGCGTTTTGGGTGTTTCCGATCTGATGTTCCAAACCAAGGGCGTGGTGGGAATCTATTACCGGGACTTGGAGATGTATGTTGTGGCAGCGGGGCTGTATCTGATTCTAACCTATCTGTCCTCTTTGCTGCTCAAGGCGATTGCAAAAAAGATGGAGCATTCCGATACCAGCAAGCCGCAGGGAAAAAGCGGGAAGCCCGAAACCGCCATGCCGGATTACGGCATTCCCAGCTCCAACTAAGGGGAGGGTGTTATGGATAACAAAACAGTAATCAAGATTGAACAGCTGGAAAAATCCTTTGGCGCCCTGCATGTGCTCAAGGGCATTGATTTGGAAGTACACAAGGGCGAAGTGGTGTGCATCATCGGTGCTTCCGGCTCCGGCAAATCCACATTGCTGCGCTGCATTAACCTGCTGGAAGAGGCCGATTCCGGTCACATCTGGTTTGAAAATCAGGATCTAATGGATCTGAAGGTAAATCTGAACGCCCTTCGCCAAAAAATCGGCATGGTATTCCAGGGCTTTCACCTGTTCAACAACAAATCTGTGCTGGATAACTGCACGCTGGCTCCTATGACGGTGAAGAAAATTCCGAAAGCCCAGGCGGAAAAAACCGCCATCCAGCACTTAAAAACCGTAGGTCTGGAGGATTTTATCTACGCGGATTCGCGCCGCTTGTCAGGCGGTCAAAAGCAGCGGGTGGCCATCGCTCGTGCGCTGTGTATGGAGCCGGACATTATGTTGTTCGACGAACCTACTTCTGCGTTGGACCCGGAAATTGTGGGGGAAGTGCTGGATGTAATGAAACAGCTGGCAAAAGCAGGAATGACCATGGTGGTTGTTACCCACGAAATGGCCTTTGCGAAGGAAGTAAGTGACCGGGTAGTCTTTATGGATCAGGGCATCATTCTGGAGCAGGGAAGTCCCAACGAGGTGTTTGGTCATCCGAAGCAAGCCCGTACCCGTGAATTTCTCAGCCGCTATCTGGAGGACAAAATGGAATGAAACAGCTTCAAACAGATTTCTTCATTCATGAGAATGACTACCCCGACCTGGACGAAAGCGGCGCCGTCCACCGGCTCTCCCAGGCCATTGCGTACAAAACCATCAACTATGCCGACCACAGCCTGACCGACTACGGGGAGTTTGACCGGCTGCAAGCCCATATGAAAGCCAGCTATCCAGTTATTATGTCTATCGGATCCTTTGAATTAGTGGGCCATCATGCCGTGCTGATTACCATTCCCGGTTCCGATCCAGCCCTCCGTCCCTGCCTGTATATGTCCCATCAGGACGTAGTGCCTGTGGTGGAAGGCACCGAGCAGGACTGGACCTATCCCGCATTCTCCGGTGCTGTGGAAGATGGTTATATCTGGGGCAGAGGTACCCTGGACATCAAAGAGCAGGTGTTTGGCATTCTGGAGGCGGCAGAGTATTTGCTGGCCCACGGCAAGACATTTTCCCGGACCGCTTATCTGGCCTTCGGTGACGACGAGGAAACGCTGAACACCGGCGCTCTGGCCATATCCAACCATCTCAAGGCCCAGGGGATCACCTTGGAGTTTGTGCTGGACGAGGGCGGTGGAAAAATCGAACCGGGCACGCTGTTCGGCGCACCGGAGATTTTCATTTCCCAGGTGGATTTGATGGAGAAGGGATATGCCGATCTGGAGCTGTCTGTTCACAGCATCGGCGGTCATTCCAGCCGTCCCTATGGTGGCACCTCTTTGGCCCATCTATCCGGCGCCATTGCGGATATTTGCCGGAATCCGTTTCCTGTTCGGCTCAGTCCCGTGATGATGGGCGCATTGAAAACGCTGGCCCCCTATATTACAGAAGAACCGCTGAAAACGTTGGTGCAGGATATTCCGGGGAATCAAGATGCCATTGCAGCCTACTGTCACACGCATCCCGACTTATTCCCCTTTGTATCCACCACCATTGCCCCCACCATTATTCAAGGCAGCAGCGACGCCTGCAACGTAATGCCCCAGGACATGCAGGCCGTCATCAATTTCCGTCTGGCAGATGGCGACACGGTTGAAAGCGTCATGGCCCATTGCCAGCAGGTCGTTACCGACGACAGCGTAACGCTGCGGTATCTGCAAGCCAATAATCCCTCTGCAACCGCAAAGCAGGACGGCTATGGATATCAGGCTTTGATCCGGAGTATGGAGCGTTACTTTGGCGGTGTGGTATTTGTGCCATCCATGACGGTAGGCGCTACCGACGCGCACCAGTATGAGCAAATCTGCGACACCTGTTTGCGGTGCAGCCCCTTTATGGCAGAGCCAGAGGAACGCACGGCCGGTGTTCACGGCACCAACGAGCGGATATCGGTGCGATCCTATATGCAGGGTATTCGGGTGTTGATTGACCTGATGACGCACGCAAACGTGCTGGCAGACTAAATAACAAAACAACATCCGCAGGAACCGAATTGCTTTCCGGTTTCTGCGGATGTTTTCCTGTTTCTTTGGGGGTATTTTCTGTTTCTTCCTACCCTATCAGTGGAGCCAGCCGCGGAATGGTTCCCACAGACAGGATGGTGGAGATGAACACGCCCTTGGCAGCCAGCTTTTCGTCAAACCCATACTCGGTGGCAAACAGCACCGCCGAGTTTGCCACGGGCGTAAGCAGCAGAAGATAGACAATCCCCCGCAGATAATCGCTGGAGAGGACGGTCCAAAGCAGCGGCAATAGCAGCAGCGGCAGGACAATCTGCTTGATTGCGCTAAACAGATATACCCGCCAATCGCTCATGACCTCCTTCAGCTCCATAGAAGCCAGGGTGCTGCCCATACAAAGCATTGCCGACGGCGTGGTCATGTTCCCCACGGTTTCCGTCACCTGAACCACCTCGGCAGGAAAGGACAGGTCCGCCAAATACAGCACAATGGCCAGCGCAGACAGCACCACCCCCGGTGTCAGCAGCAGCTTCGGGTCGATTCTCGCCTTGGTTTCCTGACCGCAGTGGAGCAGCAGCAGACCAATGGTATAGCTGGAGATCGTAAACAGAATGTTGATGATTGCCGTGTAGAACACTGCCTCACCGCCATATACCGCGTTAACCAGTGGAAAGCCCATAAAGCCCACATTGGAAAAGGTCATCATAAAAGCATAGACCCCTTGCTGCTGTTTTGGCAGCCGCAGCAGCTTCACCACCAGCAGTGACAGCAGCGGAAGCAGCAAATACATTCCGGTGGCCACCGCAAATACTACCCCAGCCTCTTCCAGATTTCTTCCGCCCGCTTGTCCAATGACCGAATGAAGAATCAGGCAGGGCATCGCCACATTGAGCAGGAACGTGGTCAGCTTTGCTGTAAACCCCTGATCCATCAAGCCGATCTTTCTCAAAAAATAGCCCAGAAACATCATTAAAAACATCTGAACCATTTGTGAGACGATAATTGATCCTTCCATGTCTTTCTCTCCATTTCACAGCTAAATTGAACCGCTCTTTGCGCGAATCGGGTATGATTTTTCTCTGCCAATCACAATGGACCTTTTGCAAATCCGCGCAAATATCATGCTGCTCTTGGAAGAAATGACGGATCACAAGCAGGGAATCCTGCCTGGACAAGCGTTCGACTGCACGAATCCCCGGTTATGATAGCCTAGCCCTCAAACCGCTGCTGAATGAAAGATGCCAGCGCTTTCGCAGTCCCTTCAATTCCCAGCGCGTCACTGTTCAGCATCAAATCCATCCATTCCGGGTCCATAGGGGCATAGCCTGCATAACGCTTATGATACGCCCGACGCGCTTTATCCACATCTGCACACATCCTTTTTGCATTCTGCGGCGTCATATTAAAGTTTTCCACACAGTTCCGGATTCGTGCTGCCATGGGCGCGTAGATAAACACCCGCAGCAGCTTCTTCCGATCCCGCATGATGTAATCGGCGCAGCGTCCCACCAGAATGCACGAGGAACGATCCGCAAAATCCTGGAGCACGCACTCCTGAACAGAGAAAATACGATCCTGAAGCTCTGTGGTTCCAGTGCCAAGGGGAAAGAGCATTTTCCCGTACTTGCCGAACACATGCGCCGCATCCTCTTCCTCCTTGCTGGCCACTTTCAGGGGGATGTCCATGCGCTTTGCGACCTCTTCTACAATATCGCGGTCATAGTATTCAATCCCCAGCAGTTCTGCCGTACGCTTGGCTATGGGACGCCCCATGCTGCCGAACTGCCGTCCTACGGTTACAACATAATGATCCATAAAACGCTCCTCTCTCATGCATTGCGCAGCATGGCGATCAGATCTTCCATGTTTTCACACACAGGCTGGAAATCCGATAGATCCGGAGGGCTTTCTAAATAGTTTAACACATATCCCAGCGCTGCGGCAACACCGTAAATCAATCCTTCCTCTGCAATATCAAATTCCGGCGTATGATGGTTTGCACCGGAGCCATAGCAGTCATCCCGAATGCCGGTGAAGCTGTTGACTCCAGGGATCATATTGCAGATAAAGCTAAACGTTTCCGACGCCATCCACGGCTCGCATTCATAGACGGAGTCGGGACCCAAATATTCTTTGGCGGCATCCCGAAATAGCTTGGTGCAAGCAGGCGTATTGATGGTGGGCAGCAGGAATTCCGGCACCCGGAGACGATAGGAGCAGTAGTTCAGCGGGCAGACGCTATCCAGCACCCGACGGAATTCCGCCCAAAAGGCCATGCCGCTGTCCTTATCCAGGAAGCGAACGCTGCCCTGGCAAACAAGATCGTCGGGCACTACATTAAACCGTTCTCCGGCGTGAATGCTGCCGATGGACCAGGTGAGGGATGCGTTGGGCCGCACATAGCGCAGCCGGAGCGTCTGCAGGGCATTGTAGATTTCATGGAAGCAGTCCAGGGTGCTGTGGGCAAGATCCGGCCGGGAACCATGACCGGCTTGACCAAACAGCTCCAGCTCAAAATGATAAAGGCCAGACATTGCGGTGCCCCAGTTGCAGGCAACCTTTCCCACCGGTACATCCCAGCGCACATGAGAAGCATAGCAGATATCGGCATGCAGCTTGTGCTTTTGCAGATACAGGCAGAGGTTCTGACCGTTTCCGTGTCCTTCCTCCCCCTCCTCAAACATCAGGAGAATAGAGCCTTTGAGATCCTTTTGCATCGACTTGAGGATTCTTGCCTCTGTGAGCAGCATGGCAAGATGTCCGTCGTGACCGCAGCCATGCATCACTCCCGGAATCTTGGAAACGCACACCTTGGGTCCTGCCAGATTCGTTTTGCTTTCCTGAATGGGCAATGCGTCCATGTCGGCGCGCATCAGTACCGTTTTCCCTTCCGGCGGTCCGGGGATAAAGGCGAAGATACCGCCGCCTGGCACCTGCTCATAGGGAATATCCAGCTTCTTTAGCTCCTCTATAATATATGCCATGGTCTGAACCTGCTCTTCCGGTCCGGACTCCGGATATTCGTGAAAATGGCGGCGAAGTCCTACCGTATAGGGGAACTGCTCCTTTGCCATTGCAAGTAAATCCATTTTGATCCGCTCCTTTCCGTCAGTTGCCCTTATTGGCCACGGCCCGGAGGAACTTCCGGGTCCGTTCATTCTGAGGATGGTCGAAAACCTCCTGGGGCTTTCCCTGCTCTACGACAACGCCGCCATCCATAAACACCACCCGGTCCGCCACCTCTCTGGCAAAGCCCATCTCGTGGGTCACTACCGCCATGGTGATGCCGCTCTTGGCAACATTCTTCATAACAGACAGTACCTCGCCCACCAGCTCCGGATCCAGGGCTGCCGTCGGCTCGTCGAACAAGATGGCATGGGGCTTCAGCGCCAGTCCCCGTGCGATTCCCACGCGCTGCTGCTGGCCGCCTGAGAGCTGGGAGGGATAGTAATCCATGCGCTCGCTCATGCCTACAACATCTAAATAGTGTTCGGCAATCTCCCTGGCTTCCTTTTTGTCCTTTTTCTGTACAATGGTCAGCCCTGCCATGACGTTTTCCAGCGCGGTTTTGTTCCGGAACAGGTTGTAGTTCTGGAATACCATGGTGCTCAGCTGTCGAATGGCAAGAATGTCTTTTTTATTGTGATGCTCGGCATCAATGGTTACGTCGTCCAGCGTGATCTTCCCCTTAGTGGGTGTCTCCAGGAAGTTGGTGCAGCGCAGCAGCGTGGTCTTACCGGAGCCGGAAGGACCCAAGATGCAAACCACTTCGCCGGTTCCAATCTCAAAATTGATGCCCTTGAGCACCTCAAGATCTCCGAATACCTTGTGAATATTGTCATACCGGATCATTTCTGCTACCTCCTTAGTATTTTGCGCTGGCCTTGCGCTCGATTACCTTCTGAATCGCCACAAAGACCATGTTCAGCAGCCAATAGAGGATCAGCACGCACAGATAAACCTCGATAAACCGGTAGGTCTTGTTGGCCAGCATCTTTGCGCGAAGCATCATATCCACAACACCTACCATGGAGCACAGCGCAGACCCCTTGAAGCACTCGATGAAGTTGTTCATCAGGGACGGGATTGCCAGCCGGAAGGCCTGAGGCAGTACCACATGCGTATAGCCCTGCATGGTCGTCATGCCGCAGGTGATGCATGCCTCCATCTGCCCCTTATCCACCGACAAGATTGCACCGCGAATGGTTTCGGACATATAGGCGGAGAAGCTCAGGGCCAGGCAGAGGATTGCCTGTGCAGTAAGCCCGATGTCTGCAATGCCGGGAATGTAGGGAAAAATGCCGTAGCAGAACAGGAACAGCTGGGCAATCAACGGCGTACCTCGGAACAAGCTCAGCCAGACCTTCAGCACAGCCTGAACCACGCGGTTTTTGCTCATGGCGATCACAGCCAGAATAATCGCAAAGAGAAATGCGAAAATGAACGATGCAAAGGTAATCAGCAGCGTCACCTTCATGCAGGACATGATGGGCTGAAACGCATCCAGGAAATACTGCATCGAGAATTGATAATACATACAAGTGGCTCCTTTCTGTGCGCTGGATGAAATGGAAAATGCGCCTGCCGCCTGTGCAGCAGACGCATTTCAGTCTCTCGCGCTTTATTCAGCGATCAGTTCTCGTAGCTCTGCCATGCATTGTCGCCAGTGGTGGTAACGGTGTTGACCTCGCCCTCGGGCAGGGAAGTCACATCCATGTTGAACCACTTCATGGACAGCTCCGCAAGCGTGCCATCTTCGTGCATCTGCTCAATCAGATCGTTGAATGCAAGGATCCAATCCTTGTTGTCGTCGTTTCTTGCCCAGCCGTAGACAATGGGCATGTTCTTCCACTTGGCATCCTGAATGTAGAGCTTATCGGCATTGCCGGACTGTGCAACCGCATAGGCTGCGGTGGAAGTACACTGGAACTCGGCGTCGGCCTGCTTCTGCACAACAGCGGGAATCAAAACAGCTGCGGAATCCAGGGTCAGCTCGTTGATGGTAATGCCCTCTGCCGCCTTCTCTTCGATGATGCTTTCCAGCGTCAGCGTTGCGTTGGAGCCGGCCTCACCTGCAATGGTTTTGTCCGCCCAGAAATCCATATCGCCATCCTCCGGCTCACCAGTTTCCTTCAGGCAAACCACCGAATAGGATTCCCACGCATAGGTATTGGTGAACCAATAAAGGCCAAGCCGATCATCGTTTACCGTGGTCAGGTTTGCAATGGTGTCAATAACACCATTCTGAACCATGCCCCAAAGGGAGGCGTATTCCGAAATGGTCCATTCAATGTTAAAGCCATAATAATCTGCCATGTAGTTCATGACGTCGATATCCATACCCTCGACACCGCCGTTGCCGTCATCCTGGGACCAGCCCGACTGTGCAGCGGAGGTACCAACTCGAAGCGTCTTGCCCGCCAGGGAGGACCATTTTGCTTTCAGGTCTGTACTGCCGGTTGTTTCCGCAGCCGAGGCCCCCGGTACAGCCGAGTCCGCAGCTGCCGCAGCCGTTGCAGTCGGTGCCGCAGAGGATGCTTTCGCAGCCGCGCTGCTTTCGGCTGTCGAGGTACTCGATCCGCAGGCTGTCATAGCCGCAGTCATCGCCAGCGCCGTCACGGCGCAAAGAACGCGCTTCCATAGTTTTGTTTTCATAAAAATCTCCTCCTAACTCAGATTTTCATTTTCCATCATCATCGTTGATGCCGGAGAATGAAACACAGAAGGCGCCTCCAAACCGGATCCCGGTAGGAAGCGCCTTTGCTTTCTGTGTTAGATTTTATAGATGCATTCTACGTCATTATGCAAGAAAAGTCAAGCGAACTTGCATAATAAAAATAGATAAAAATCACTCCAGCAGCAATTGCATTTTCGTCGCATTATATAATCTTCTATTTTCCCGCATAAATTATGCGATTTGTACAGTTTTTATATGGGATATTCGGCAGAATTTCCATTTATCCGAAGGAGTTTCTTGCGCACCATGCATAAAACTGATCTGTGTTTCAATTTTATAATGAATCAAATATTGCGTCAAAATTCATTTTTGCCAAGTAATTGATGGCGCTCAAATTCATTTGCTGCTTCTCCCATCCCGTATTCCATCAAAAGAACTCAATGGGGCTGGCAAGATTCCGCAGCAATGCCACCACGCTCCAAGCCGTCATAACGCTGGAGCGAGGGTTTCCGGGATCCGGACGGGAGGCCACCTCGATTACAGCCCGGACGCCATCGTTCTCCACCGTAATACGGTGCAAATTATCCTGCTTCCCCGGGCGGCTGTCAATCACCACCTGCATGGCGTCCACTCCAACGCTGGCAAGGGCAGATGCCACCGCTACGTTGACATTCTTTGGAAAACCGGCAATTGCCTCCCGGGCCGTTCCCCGGAATACCGTCTGCTTCCGATCCAAAGGCAGGGATTTTCCCTCCAAATAGGGCGCGCCTTGGAGGCTCTCCGGTGCCTTAACGTTTTCAATGCATCCCCGCGCATTTCCCATTAGGGCCACCGTCTGCAATACATCAAAGCCGCCCACTGCGCCGGATGTCACATAGACCCGAGTTCCGTTGGCCTGGGCAGATTGGGCCAGCGTCTCCCGCAATTCATCCTCTGCCAAAGCCCCCACAGAGGTCACAACGAGAGAAATCCCAGCGCGCAGCAAGGTTTCCCCGTACATGCGAACCGCCTCCACGCTGGCAATTTCCACCGCATAATCCGGCTTATCCGCCAAAAGCGCTTCAAAGTTCCCATAGGGCCGGAACCCGTCCTGCCGAATCCGCTCCATATCCCGCTGTATATGACGGGTCCAAATTCCACTGACCTGATAGTTCTCCGGCAGGGTTTGACGAAGGGCCGACGCCAGAATATTGCCCAGCGCCCCATATCCGATGATCGCAACCGTTTTTCTTGGCATGGTCACGCCTCCCTAACGAAGCTTGCCCCGGCATAGCACCGGAATCTCTTCTACCACCTGGCCGTTGGAAACCAGATAGGCCACCTCATGCAGGTTGACCACCGGGCAGATATGATTGGGGATAATCTCCACCTTATCTCCCACGCGAACAGCATCCCGGAACGCGCCGTTATAAATAATGGCGTGCTCGTCGTAAACATCATAGATCTCCACATCCGGCCAGCCTTTTATCAGGCCCAATCCCCTGGTGGCGCAGATACCGACAGACCGAGTTTGCGCCGTGATTCCCTTGGCGCCCACATCCAGAATCACACGTTCCGGTGTTGGTCGGCTGATGACCGTTGCCAGTATGGTAGCTGCATTGCGTTGGAGGCTGCCGTAAGCATTTGCCTGAGAGGCATCCATAAAAATATAGGTACCGGGCCGTATCTCTGTAATTCCCTCTAAAACCGGAAAATCGTGCATCAGCGAGGGCGTAGATCCGATGCTGACTGTCTCCAATGACATCCCAGCCTCCCGGGCCAGGGCCACAAAATGCAGGGTGCGACGCTGGGCCTCCAGGTGGATCTCACGGCATGCCGCTACACTCTCCGCCTGATAAGAACTGCCGTCGTGGGAAAAAACGCCTTTTAGCCGAATATTGCGGCAGCTTTTTAAATAGGTCAGCAGTGCGATAAAGTTCTCGTCACGAATAACGCCGGAACGATTCTCCCCCACTTCGATTTCAATCAGGACGCAGGCAGGCTTCATTGCTCCCGCAAAGGCATCTTCCACCTGCTCTGCTTGCTCCAGAGAATCCAGGCCAAAGGAAATTTCCACCGACTCTGCCAGCTTGCGAATTCGAGCCAGCTTCTGTGGACCTACGATCTCGTTCGCAATAAAGATGTCCTTCAGTCCCTCCCGGGCCATCACTTCCGCTTCCCCCACCTTGGCCACCGTAATACCATGCGCCCCCAGTTCCTCCTGGATGCGGGCAAGGCGCGGCATCTTATGGGTCTTTGTATGAGGCCGCAGCGCTACCCCCTGGCGATCCGCATATGCCTGCATAAACCGCAGATTATCCATCATAATTTCCCGGTCAATCAGCAGCGCCGGGGTATCCAGTTCCATTGCTTTCATAGTTGCCTCCGTATCCATCCATTGTCCTTATTTGCAAACAGCAAAGGGGCCGCACCATTCGGTGTAGCCCCTTTGCTGTGATTTTCATTATGCATCAAAAGCAGGAAAATGTCAAGAATGTACCGCTTCATTTTCTGGAAGCTCCCCTCTAAAAAGCGGTGCCACCGCATGGGCTTATGGTCTTTTGACGAATCCAGCTTACTCCTGTCTTGCGATTCGCCGATACTCAATTGGCAGAATACCGGTGCTCTTTTTAAACAGCTCCGCAAAGCGACTGGAGGTGGTGTAACCGATCATCTGGGCAATCTGTCCCATGGTGAAGTCGGTGTTGATAAGCAGGTGTTCCGCCTGACTCATTCTTCGCCCCTGAATATACTGCGTGACACTGCACCCAAACTGCCGTTTAAAACAGCTTTTGAGCTTGGTTTCGCTCATGCAGGCAATACTCGCAAGTCGTCCAAGCGGAATGTCAAAGGCATAGTGGTCAGCGATATAGCTGACCACATTTTGAAGGCTCTCGGTATCCTCTGCCGACAGTGGGCGCTCTCGCTTTTGGCTCTGCCGTTTCCATGCATCCACCACCAGCGAAATAGCCTCCGTAACCTTAGCCTCATAGAAAAGCGCCGCTGCCGCCCCTTCGCCCCGGTAATTTTCGATCTCAAACAGCAGCTTGGACATGGCCGGGAAATCTGTTGCCTGATCTACGCTCTGAAATGCAGCCGGGAGGTCAAAATAAAGGTCCGGATACTGCTTCTTTAGAAAATCCTCATAATAGTTTGGAAGGATTTCAATGCCAACCGCATGAATGGGAATGCGCTTGTGAATGAGCGCACGATATCGCTGTTTCCCGCCCACAATAGTCTGAATATCCCCTGCGGATAACCGTCTGTAGGGGCTGAGTTCCTCGCCGGAGATGGAGTCATAGCGCTGAATACTGATGCACTCCGGAATTTCCATATCCAAGCAGCAGTCGTCGTTGAAATAGAAATCGTGAATTTTAATGTCAAACAGGTCCTGTTTGGCGTAAACCCAATAGTAGCCGCCGCCAACGGCGGAAGAAATCTCCCAGCATCGCCCCGCCGAACTGAATTTCTCCGGGCAGGGGATTGGAAGAAAGTTGTTCCGTTCCAAAAGTGGGCGGTAGTAGTCTGTTAAAACGTCGTGTTTCATAATCCTCCTTGCAATGAACAGACAATTCTTTGCAACGATCAGGCAAAATGCACTGCCTGAGCTTGCCGGAATTTCTGCAATATGATACCGTTAGCTTCAGTTAGTTTGTTCTAATTTCACTATAACAAAGGGCGGTTCAAATGTCAAACCGTCTGTCATTGCAAAGGAGACTTATTATGCAGACAATCAACAAAAAGGGCCTCACCGTAAAGGATCTGGTCACAGTCGGTATCTTTTCCGCGCTCTTTCTCGTATTCGCCCTGATCGGCGGCATTTTCTTTGCGCCGAACCCGGTGCTGACCTTCTATATGCCCGTGGGCAGCGCCCTGCTCTGTGGGCCAATATACCTGCTGATGCTGGCCAAGGTGCAAAAGCGTTGGGCGGCCACCATTCTCGGTGCGATTCTCTGCATCATCTGGTTTGTCACGGGGATGCACTGGGCCATGGCGCTGGGCTACCTGATCATGGGTATCGTTGCCGATCTTGTTGCAGGTGCAGGCGGATACAAAAGCAAAAAGATCAACTCGCTTTCCTATATTTTAATTTCCCTCGGCGGCACCGCTTCTTATCTTGTGTTCTTCGCTGACCCGGACGGCTGGGCAAAAACCATGCTCGGCAACGGTACGGAGCAGTCCTATATTGATACAATGCGCTCCACGGGAACCGTCTGGATCCTGGTCATTATGCTGGTAGGGACTGTCCTCTCCGCCGCCATCAGCGCCCTTGTGGGCTGCAAAATGCTCCGCAAGCAATTTGAAAAAGCCGGTATCACCAAATGAAGCTGCATCTCGATCCGCGGACAAAGCTATTTCTCATTTTGATTTGCGTTTTCTCCGCCATGTTTGCGCCGAACCTGTATGTTCAGTTTGCTTTGGTCGCACTCATCGCTTTGCTGGCCGCACTCTGTGGAAAATGGAAATACGCGCTGCACGGAATGATTGTCTATGGACTAATCTGCTTGTTCACCATCTGGTGTATGAGCGTAATGACCAATCTCTGGCGGACCATGTTTGTGGCATTTCTCGGCTTGATTCACAAGGTCTATGCCTGCGGGATGCTGGCAGGACTTGTGATCTCCACCACCAAAGTGGGGGAATTTCTCTCCGCCATGGCGCGGCTGCATGTGCCGAAAAAGCTGACCATCCCCATCGCCGTCATGCTCCGCTATCTCCCTACCATCCGGGAGGACTGGCATTTTATCAAGGACGCCATGCGCCTACGGGATGTGTCGCCGACACTGGCCGGCTTTCTGAAAGCCCCGGCTATGACCATCAACTGCATCTATGTGCCGCTTTTGACAGCGGCAAGCAAAGCGGCGGACGAGCTGTCTATCGCGTCTGTAACACGAGGCATTGAGAACCCAAATCCCCGCACCTGCCTTGTAAAAATTCAAATGAGGGCAGCGGACTTCTTGGCAATGGCGCTGTTTGCGGCGTTTCTTGCCGCTGAACTTGTATGGAAGGCGGTGGGCGTATGATCGAATTTCAGGATGTGTCGTTTTCCTATCCGGACAGCACAGATGGCGGACTCAAAAATATTAACCTCACCATTCTGGACGGACAGTGCGTCCTGCTCTGCGGGCGGAGCGGCTGCGGGAAAACCACATTGACGCGGCTCATCAACGGCCTGATCCCACAGTTCTTTGCGGGCAAATTGAGCGGCAAAGTCTTGCTTGACGACGAAAACCTCGCCGACCTGCCCATGTACCGCATTGCGGAAAGGGTTGGCAGTGTATTCCAGAATCCCCGGACGCAGTTTTTCAATGTGGACACCGACAGTGAAATCGCGTTCGGTATGGAAAACGAGGCTGTGCCGCAGGAGCAGATGGGACAGCGTGTGACAGAAGCGGCCAAGGCAATGCGCATCGAAAACCTGCTGGGCCGCAATATCTTCGCTCTCTCCGGCGGCGAAAAGCAGAAGATCGCGTTTGCGTCGGTCTATGCCATGGAGCCAGACATCTATCTGCTGGACGAACCGTCCTCCAATCTGGACATGGCGGCGATCCATGATCTGCGGGAGCACCTGCGCCTGATCAAGTCACAGGGGAAAACGATTGTTGTCGCAGAACATCGACTCTACTATCTGGTGGATGTCGCTGACCGCATCATTTATCTGGAGAACGGACATGTTGCCGGGGATTGGACACCGGAGCAGTTCCGTTTGCTGTCTGCTGAGAAGCGGCAGAGCTTGGGGCTGCGGGCGCTTGACCTACAGACGGAAAATCCGGTCTGCGCTGCCGCAGCGGGTCTGCCTCAGATGCTGGAGCTAAAGGATGTGTCGCTGACTTATAAAAAGCAGCCCGTGCTGAGCAATATCTCCTTGCAGGCCGCGCCCGGAGATGTCATTGCCGTGGTCGGACACAACGGTGCAGGGAAAACAACCTTCTCCCGTGCGCTCTGCGGTCTGCACAAGGAAATGACCGGGGTCTATCTCTGGAACGGGAACCCGCAGAAGCCCAACGAGCGCAGGAAGCGTTCCTATCTGGTCATGCAGGACGTGAACTATCAACTCTTTGCTGAAAGTGTGGAGGCAGAGTGTACCTTCGGCATCAAGCAGCCGGACACGGAGCTTGCAGAACGTACATTAGAAGAATTGGGCCTTGCGCCCTTCCGGGAACGCCATCCGAATACGCTTTCCGGCGGGCAGAAGCAGCGGCTCGCTGCGGCGACCTCTATGGTCTGCGAGAAGGAGCTGCTGGTGTTTGACGAACCGACGAGTGGATTGGATTATGACAGTATGGTGCGGCTGGCAGCGCTGATTCAGAGGCTCTCCGAACTTGGGAAGATCATTTTTATTGTCACCCACGATTATGAGTTCGTTTGCCGCACCTGTACAAGAGTGCTGCATCTGGACAATGGCAGGATACAGGATGATTTGCGCGTCTCAGAAGAAGTCATTCCAAGAATCAAAGAAATTTTCGATGTGAGGTGAGCGATGTGAAGGAAAAAAGCCCATTCGGTTGGGTCTTTACCTTTGCCGGGCAGAAAAAATCGGGCTATATCGCCAGTGTGATTTTGGCTGTCATCGGCGCGGCATTTCAGATTCTGCCGTTCTTTGTGATGGCGCGGGTCATCAGCAAACTGCTGGCGGGGAATAAAGACCTCGCAGGCTATTTGATCGACTGCGCAGTGATGGCGGTGTTTTGGCTTTTGCGGGTACTGCTGCACTCGCTGTCTACGGCGCAGTCCCACAAGGCGACCTTCGCCGTGCTGGGAAATATCCGAAAGCAGGGCCTCCAAAAGCTGGCCCGAATGCCGCTGGGTGATGTGCAGGCCAAAGGCTCCGGCGAACTGAAAAACATTCTTGTGGAACGTGTGGACAGTATTGAGCCAACGCTTGCTCATGTAATCCCGGAAATGAGCAGCAATGCCGTAGTCGTTCTGGCGACGTTCGTGTATCTGCTCATTCT
Source organism: Flexilinea sp. (assembly GCA_963615825.1). Lineage (GTDB taxonomy): Bacteria > Bacillota > Clostridia > Oscillospirales > Oscillospiraceae > HGM13006. The sequence continues at coordinate 1,147 of CAVEIY010000001.1, read as the reverse complement.
TGACTGGCGCATGGCGCTGGCCTCGCTCATTACCTTCCCGCTGGGCATGATATTCTTCCTGCTGATGATGGCGGGCTACAACAAAAACTACGCCCGCACCATTGCGGCCACCAACACCCTAAACGATACAGCGGTAGAGTACATTGGCGGGATCGAGGTCATTAAAGTATTCGGCAAGGCCAAAAGCAGTTATGAGAAATTTGTGACTGCCGCCAAAGAGTGCGCCCAGAGCTACATCGACTGGATGAATAAAAGCAACTTCTACTTCACCTTTGCTATGAATATCATGCCGGCAACGCTCCTGACCGTGCTTCCCATCGGCGGACTTTTGCTGAAAAACGGGACGCTGACGCCAGAGAAATTCGTTCTCATCGTGATTCTCTCCATGGGACTTATCACGCCCATCATCGGCTGCATGAAGTTCACCGATGATCTGGCCAAGGTCGGCACGATTATTTCTCAGGTGACGGACATTCTAACTGCTCCGGAGCTGTCCCGCCCCGAAACGGACACAGAGACGCCGCAGGGCTGCACCGTGGCGCTGCATAACGTTCATTTCGGCTATCATGATACGGAGGTGCTGCATGGCGTGAACCTGACCTTCCCCGAAGGAACGGTCAATGCGCTGGTCGGGCCTTCCGGCAGCGGCAAATCCACCATTGCCAAGCTCATTGCGTCCTTTTGGGATGTCGGAAGCGGCAGCATTACCGTCGGTGGCGCGAACATCCGCAATATCTCGACGGAACATTACCACAAGCTCGTTGCATATGTTTCGCAGGACACCTTCCTGTTCGATCATACTGTGCGGGAGAATATCCGCATGGGCAACCCCGATGCGACGGACGCCGAGGTAGAACAGGCCACACGTGATTGCGGCTGCTATGATTTCATTATGAGTCTTGAAAACGGCTTTGATACGCAGGTGGGCAGCGGCGGCGGACATCTCTCCGGCGGCGAAAAGCAGCGCATCTCCATCGCCCGTGCCATGCTGAAAAACGCGCCCATTGTCATTCTGGACGAGGCGACCGCCTACACCGACCCGGAAAACGAAGCCATCATTCAGGAGAGCGTGGCGCGGCTCGTGCGGGGTAAGACGCTGATCGTCATTGCCCACCGGCTTTCCACCATCGTGGACGCCGATCAGATC